>NZ_KV814997.1:0-2683 GCF_001814145.1 Prevotella sp. HMSC073D09
AATTAGTTAGATATTTACTGAATATCCCTATGTAATTTCATAACTAAATCTATAAGACTCCCACCTTCATCAAGTGCAAAGTCATACCATAGATTTTGGTTATAATCAACTTTGAAACTTGGAGTATGTTCATTTCGAAATGGACTTTTATACATTCCGTAATAGCCATAATTCTTTATAGGGTATATAGACATACTACCTAAGTAATCTTTAATCGATATTGCTTTAATTTCATCTAATGTCATACTTGTAACTTTTAAGTTTAGTACTTACTACAATGTGATATTCTTGTAAGTCATTGACAATGAAAGAAAAATATGTAGTACTAACTATCTTTGTAGTAATCATTGCACATGTATATGGTCGGTTGGTAGTAATGAGGTAGTAATACCTTATATCATTATTTACTACGGTCTAACCTTTTTTCTTTCAATGCTTTATCTCTCTTTGTAGTAAAGTAGTATTAATAATTAGTATTGTAACTTTGAATAAAGGGATTTGGAACAATCTTGCGTATATGGTAAACATACATTGGATTGCCACCTATCCTTTTGGATTTCCTTAAGAAACCAGCCTTTTTCAAGGCTTCTCCTATTCTCCTTTCACTTAGGTTAAGCGTTGTGTATCCACGCAAATAGTTTAGGATTTCAGAAGTGGTCATATAACTCTCTTCAGTTGCTGCTGGCTTTTCCATGCCTTTAAGAAGCATTTCATACTCAACAGTCTGCACTTGAAACCCTTCGCTCTCTTGATGCAGTTCGGCTATTTCCTCTTCATTGAACCAATAATGATAGTCAACTCTCCACAATTCAACTGCCTCGGAGTACACCTTGTTGATATCAATCTCTTTAGCTGCATCAATATCAATATGTTCAATTTCAAAAGGTAGAAAGCGACGACTTCCTGTCGGATCTGTTAGAAAATCATTACCATTAACAGATGCCATAAAGCTTGCTAAGTGAGGATACTCTTCGATGTAAGTGTCGTATGGTCTACGATATTTTACTCTTGGTGTCGTTATCAGATTCTTCAATTCATTTTCATCTCTCTTATTGAGTGCCTTTAGCTGGTCGTCAATATTGATAAAAAGATATTCCGCAATCAGTGTTTGTACATCTTTTCCTTGTGGGTCAATCTTTCCTGTGAAAAGATAACTCTTTAGTTCTTCTGGACAGAGTAAATCAAGGAAAGTTGTTTTGAATTTTCCTTGTTCACCTGTAAGAACTAAACATGTATGATTACGACACTGTAAATCATCCATGGCATTGGCTACGACAGCAACCAACCATTTTACAAAGTAGTGTTTCCATTTATCAGGATTTCTCACTACAACACAATTTGCCAACCTTATGATTTCAGATTCATCTTCACCTTTAGGCTTTGGAAGATTCAACAAATACTCACGAATCGGGTTAACTTTATTGCAAAAGTCGCTCTCCAATATTGCTCGAATATTATCAGCTGGAGTATATATTCCCAAAGTCCCATCTACCAGCCGACGCATAGAGTTAATATCATATTTAGTAAGAGGACGGAATGAAGTATTAGAATCTTGTTCTCGAAACTCTGTTCTACTTTTAACAGTATTAAAACGAAAAGCATAATGCTCTTTCAAGAATTGTTCTATGCGTTCATTCTTAGATTGCTTGGCTCGTCCTTCAGTTCTTTCCTTTTCCATAATGCATATATTTATAAAAGGGAAGAATCAGAATGTTTCTCAGAGATAAAAGCTTTTGCCTCCTCGTTGATTTCGGCAACAGTCTTTTTCTTACCTCCTTCAATCCATGCCAACAGATCATCTTCAAAAAAATAGAGATGCTTACCATTCTTATAACAAGGTAGTAAGCGTTTTCGTACTAAGGTGTAAACTGTTGGCTTGGCTTTCCCTATTAGTTTACACGCATCATCTATTCCAATAGGAATACGTTTGGGAGGGACAACAGGTGTTTGTCCTTTACATACTAAATTCTTTATTTCAGCAACTTCGCTGACTAAGTGAGCAACTGCCTTTGGCAAGTTCTCAAAAGTGATTTCATTTTGTACCATAATACTTGTTATTGATTTTTACGGTGCAAATGAAAAAAGTGTTTCCTCTGTGTCCTAAGACACTGAAGAAACACTATAAAAACACAATAGGTTTGTGTGTTATTCTGTTATTTGGTGGTCTGAAAGGCTTTGTACAATAGGTATAGTGCCTTTCTTCTCATCATCACGGAGGTGACTTTTTATGCTCCCAACTTCTACATCTTTGAATGTGTTGGCAAAAACCTGCTTAAGAAACTGCGAAATTTCATCTTGCTTGCCAACTCTAAAATGGTTCCATATATTCCAACCAAAATGAAACAGGTCTAAGGCAACTAAACCTTTGATATTAATTGGTTCAACGTGTGATAAGGGAAGCTTAGCGGAGTATAACTCTATATATTCACAAAGTTTGAGCAAATCTTTGTCAGAAACATAAGGTGCGAATTGCTGTTGAGTATATTTAATAGCTATAGCACGTTTATCTTGTATTTTCTGGTCCATTAACTTTTGTTGCTGTTGCCGAATTGAGTCAAAGTCCATTGATTGTTGCTGTTGTACGGCAGATGGACTGTCAACACCATCTACTACTTGTTCAGCCTCAGCGTCGGATGCTTTATCATTTATTTTACTAAAGTTTCCCACCCTTTAAAACGCAGTC
>NZ_KV814998.1:0-38751 GCF_001814145.1 Prevotella sp. HMSC073D09
TCCTAAGAGGGAATTAACTGAATTACCCTAAATAAGGGTATATTATGGAGCAACAAGATTTACTTTCTAACTATCGGAAGGATTTAAAGGAGCGTATTTTGGTTACTTCTATGCACGCTTTTAAAGAGCGTGGCATACGCAGTGTGCGTATGGACGACATCGCAACGACACTTGGCATATCCAAACGAACGATATATGAAATCTATTCGAACAAGGAAGAGCTGCTGCTCGACGGCATTATACGCGAAGACAAGGCCAGAAAACTCGACTCGCAGCTGTATGCGCAGGATAAAAGCCATACGGTAATGGACCTTATTTTTCACATCTACAACCGCGAAATGGCCGACATGGCGAGTACGAACCCTTTGTTTTTCAGTGAACTAAGTAAGTATTCGCGAGTGGTGAGGTATCTCACCAACAAGACAGAGAAAAACCATAAAGAGGCTTTAGACTTTGTGAAACGAGGCATTGAGGAAGGTTATTTCGTGCGGTTTTTCGACTATAATGTGGTGCTGAACTTCATCTCCTTTTCTTCAAAGCTCATGATGGGCGAACGAATGTTTCAGAAATACGATGTCAACCATTTGTTCACCAATGTGGCCGTGCTGTTTCTTCGTGGTTTTTGTACCCCCAAGGGGGTTGAATTTATCGACAGCAAGCTCATGAAAGAAACGCCTTACAACAAGTAAGGTGTTGTCAGCCTGCGACTTATTTGCAACAGGTTACATCAACACCTAACTTTAATTGTCGCCTTTTATCAATCTTTCCATTTCGATTTGCAGTTCGTCTTGAACCACATTGTACCGTTCTTGAGTATGCACCACGGCCAAAAACAACTCGTGTATATCAGCAGTCTTGTCCAGGTGTTGTGCGATGGTGTACTTGCCATTGACCAACAAGTCTACGTTATCCAACACCATCCGAATAACCGTTGCTTGCTTAAACTGCTGTGACGAAGGCTTTGTTTGCAGTCCGCAGCTGTAAGCGCGCAGAATGGCGCGCACCAAAAGCCTGATGTTTTGTTCCTCGTTGGTCTTGGTATAGCAGGTAGTTGGGGTATCATCGGCTAAGGTTAAGTGCTGGGGATGCAGCGTAGTGCCCTTCAAAAGTGCCTCGAAATTAACCTTATAATCGTCGACCATCGCCTCGTAAGTGCCTTCTTCTCGACATACCACCTTAAACAATGCGGTAACATCTGCATCGCCTTGTTGTCCTAGTGCATCGAGTTTGCATTGCAATTGCTCCAAAGTTTCGTGGTGAACAACGCCTAGGATGGGCAGCATTACTACGGCGTAATGCTCCGAAACCTTTTCGTAAACGTTCAGAAGTGTCTTTATCAGTGTCTGCCGTTCGTTGGGTTTCAACTCGTTGGCATCCGCAACGCCGTTCATAAAGCCATCGAAAAAGGCGTGTATCAACGTCTTTTGCGTGTTTATTAAGTTTTGCTTATCTCTCATTGTTTCTTTTCCTTATCGGTTATAGTGGGTTCGCGTACATCGTTTTCTTGTTGTTTTTGCAGATTTTGGCATTGTTCTACGGCCTTAATGTTTCGCATTAGCCCTGCATATTTGGCCCGTTTGACCGCACTTCCCTTGAAAAGGCGTCGGTAATCGTCTTCCGTTAGGTTGTGCCATTGTTCTCGTGTCATGCACATAAGTTCGGCTTTGGGAGCCAACTCCTCGATATTGGTGGCTATGGGGTGAGCGTTCCAGGGACAAATGGTTTGACATTTGTCGCATCCGTAGATGGTATCGCCCATAGCTTGGGCCACTTCGGGATTTAAATCGCCCCGATATTCGATGGTTTGATACGACAGACAACGCTTGGCATCAAACAAGAAAGTCTTCTTGCCGACAATGTCTTGCCACGTTCCAAGGGCCTTTGTGGGACAGACATCTATACACTTGTGGCAGTTTCCACAACGGCTGGGCATCTCTTCATCATAGCTTAGCTCGATGTCGAGAAACAATTCGCCTAGCACAAACATGCTGCCAGCCTTGGGAATGATAAGCTGATGGTTTCTACCTGTCCACCCCAAGCCTGCCTTTACTGCCCAATAGCGTTCCAAGATGGGCGCACTGTCGCAGAATACCCTGTATCTTGGAGGACTTTCGGCAACAGAAAGGGATGGCGAAACGCTTTCTTCGATGTATGGTTCGAAACCGAAATGTGCTGCCAACTGCCGCAACTTACCCTTCACCACTTCGTGATAGTCTTGCCCATAGGCGTAGCTGGCCAGCTGATATTGTCCTTCTGGCATGCGTTGGGCAGGCGCATAGCCCATGGCAACACACACAATAGACTTTAAACCGGGCATGAGCAATTGCGGATTGAGGCGTTTGTCGGTATAATTGTTCATGTATGTCATTTCGGCAAAGCACTCGTTGTCGAGCCACCGCCTCACTTCGGCAGCCGTATCGGGCTCTACGGGCGCGGCCTTTGCTATGCCACAAGCAAAAAAGCCAAGGCGTTTGGCCTCGGCTTTGATGTCATTCGAAAGTTTTAAACTCATACCCTTGTTCCTTTAACCATTCTAATGCCTGAGGTAAAGCGAAGTGAAGCTTGTCGATACTTTTCAGCGAATCGTGAAAAGTGATGATAGACCCATTGCGTACATAACGCTTAACGTTGTTGAGAACGTCTTCGGCCGTCATCCACTTCGAGTAATCGCGTGTAACGAGGTCCCACATCACCACCTTGTATGTACGGCTTAGCCATGCGTATTGACTAGGGCGCATCCATCCGTGGGGCGGTCTGAACAGGTTGGAATGTATCAGTTCGTCGGCCCGCCTTGCGTTGTCGGTGTATGTTTTGATGCTGTGCTTGGCTCCACCCATGTGGTTATAGGTGTGATTTCCCACCCGATGCCCTGCATCTACGATGCGTTGGTACAGTTCGGGATAGCGTTCAACGTTCTCGCCAACCATAAAGAAGGTGGCACGAGCCCCAAACTTAGCCAACGTTTCGAGAATGAAAGGGGTGGATTCGGGTATTGGACCATCGTCGAAAGTAAGGTAAACAGAACGGTCGTTCTTATCCATACGCCACAGGGCATGCGGATAAAGCCAGCGTAACCATATTGCGGGTTGTTCGATTATCATCGTTCAAACAGTGGTATCAGACGTGCAGCAGGTGCAAGAACCAGCGTTCGCCATAGCCAAGAGCATTTGCGTGGCCAAGACCAACCCTCGTTCTTACACCTGCTTTGCACATCGTCATGTATATTCCTTATTCATCTCCCATGGGCATAGCCCCACCTTTTTCCTGATATTGCTTAAACAGCATGTTCAGTTTCTTTTCCTGTTGGGCTGCCGTTTGCTTGTCGGCCATACCCATTACGGATGCGGCTTGCCTGAGAACGTAAATCTGATACATGCAATCGTTCATCGAATTGGCAAAGCGCGAGCCGTCGAGCGTTAGGTACCAATTGAGGTATTGCTGAGCGTTTGTCCACACGGCGTTAGCCACTTCTTTGGCTTTCGCGGTCTGTCCAAGTAATGCGTAAGCACGAGCAATATCCAATCCGCCATTCATATAATTATAGGGGATGTTGTAGGCAGGCAGTTCCTTTTCGGCCTTTTGTAACACCTTGCTTGCCTTTTGCTTGTCGCCTTCGGAAATAAGGTGTAGTGCCAGCTGAGCTATTATTCGGCGATGGGTGTAGCACATGCGCATAACCGTTTCGTCTATATAGATACCCTTGCGCGACAATCCGCCGTACTTGTAGCGGTTCATCACGTTGTTGTAGGTCTTTTGCGTATCGAAGTTCTTCGCACCAGGCGCGTTTGTTGTGAATGGCGTAATGCGGTTGGCTAGTCCTTCTTGCACAAAGTTGTCGCCAAGGTTCATGTAATTCTCCTGTCCAACAGTCGAGGCAACGTATATCGGACGCACCCAATTGCTCTGTGCAATCATCTCCAACATCATCAAGTCGCCCTTATACAAGGCATTTTTGCCTTTCAGCGAAATCACCATGCGGTTAGGAATGCTGTCGCTAGCCATCATCATGCCGCTCTTTCTTACTGCCGCCTTGTCGATAGTGACATAAACCGTGTCGGTGGGTATGAAGTGAGAGTCCTTATCCTTAGAGCGAACCCAGTTTTTAAGGATGTTCTTCAACTCAAACGGCTCGTCGCCATACTTAGCTTTGGCCTCGTTGGGATAGTTTTTGTAGAAGTCGAGCAGCTGTTGTTTGGCTTGTGGCACCACTTCAACATACTCGTTGGTTCCCGAACAGAATTCAAGTCGCGGCCATGTGATGGGCACTGAGGGCGAATTGTATGCAGGACGTTTCATCTGGTCGATGTACCAGTCGGTTTGCAGGTAGCTAAGGTTGCAAACACGCGCATCGGTACGCACGCCTTCCACCTCTTGGTTGTACCACAAGGGGAATGTATCGTTGTCGCCATTGGTGAATATAATGGGATTGCCTTCGTCTTGAAGGGTCATCAAATAGTTTTGTCCGAAGTCGCGGCAAGTGTCCCTATGGCTACGGTCGTGGTCATCCCAGTTCTGCGAGGCCATTTGTATAGGAATGAGAAGGCATAGCACAGCAACAACGGCCGAAACGATAGTACCTTCTACCTTAATACGCTTTTTAAGCAGGTCGATAATGGCTGCAACGCCCAAACCACACCAAATGGCGAAGGCATAGAACGATGCCGCGTAGGCATAGTCGCGTTCACGTGGTTCCGATGGCGTCTGATTAAGGTAGATAACGATGGCCAACCCCGTCATGAAGAAGAGGAAGAACACCACCCAGAATTGCCTAATGCCACGTTGTCCGCGGAAGGCCTGCCAGAAAAGTCCGATAAGCCCCAATAGCAAAGGCAAGCAATAGTAAACGTTGTGGCCTTTGTTGTTCTTCAAATCATCGGGCAATTTGCTTTGATCTCCTAGTCGGGCGTTGTCTAAGAAGCTGATACCCGATATCCAGTTGCCATGTTCCAACTCGCCGTTTCCTTGCATATCGTTCTGCCTTCCTGCAAAGTTCCACATGAAGTAGCGCCAATACATGAAGTTACATTGGTACGAAAGGAAGAACCTAATGTTGTCCATCTGGCTGGGCATCTTTATCATCATGGTCTCTCCACACCTGTCGTAAGGTACTTCTGAACCGTCAATGCCTCCTAACCAGTCGTTATACGATTGCGCATGAAGTGGATTCCACATGCGTGGGAACAGCATGTTCTGCGCATAAACGTACTTATTCTTTCTGCCAACAACGAAATAAGAGTCTTTCTCGTCTTTGCTAGCCTTCTCCTTACGCTGATAGATGGGTGCGCCTTCTTTCATTCGTGGCTTACACATGTCGCCCTCTCTGTCTAGTTGCACCTGCGAAGTAAAGGCCTGACCATAGAGTAGGGGCTTGTCGCCATATTGCTCGCGGCTGAGATAACTACCCAAAGTGAAGATGTCTTCGGGCGAATTTTGGTCCATCGGCGGGTTAGCCAGCGAACGAATAACGATAACCGCGTAGCTTGAATAGCCAATCATGAGCATCAGCAAGCAAAGCAACACCGTATTCTTGATACGCGAAGTGATGAGCGGAACCAACTTCTTGGCCTCGTTCTTGCGCTTGTAGCTCAGCACATAATATAATATACCGAGAACAATTGCGCCAATGATGAAGGCCGACCAGCCGTAGCCGTAGAACGGAACACCCAACAAACCGAATGCAACGATGAAGGAAATGTTTTCTCTTTTCTCGCTTTTCTGCGAGTAGCTCTCGTAGATGGCCCAAATAATGGCACCTACCAAAAGCACAATATACACCACTTCACCCGTGTTGAACGGCATACCAAGTGTGTTAACAAAGAACAACTCGAACCATCCGCCAACGGTAATGATGCCCGGAATAACGCCGTAAAGCACGGCTGCAACGAGAACGAAGGCCACAAGAAGGGCAAGGAGCGAGCCTTTAACCTCGATGTTGGGGAACTTGCGGTAAACAAACACCAGCACAATGGCAGGTATGCAAAGCAAGTTAAGCAAGTGAACGCCGATGCTAAGACCTGTCATGTACATGATAAGCACAAGCCATCTGTCGCTATGAGGTTCGTCGGCATGGTCTTCCCATTTCAGAATAAGCCAAAACACGATGGCAGTGAAAGCCGAAGAATAGGCATAAACCTCGCCTTCTACGGCACTAAACCAAAACGTGTCGCTGAAAGTGTAAATCAACGCGCCAACCAATCCCGAACCTTCTATGGCGATAAGCTTGCTCAACGTCATGCTACCCCAATCCTTAACGATAAGCTTTCGCGTAAGGTGGGTGATGGTCCAAAACAAGAATAGGATGGTTGTGGCACTCAACAAAGCGCTCATGGTGTTCACCATCTTAGCCACTTGCGTTACATCGCTGGCAAATTGTGAGAACAAATTGGCTGTGAGCATGAAGAAAGGTGCCCCAGGTGGGTGTCCGATTTCCAATTTGTAGCCTGTGGTTATAAACTCAGGACAGTCCCAAAAGCTTGCAGTGGGTTCGATTGTAGAACAATATACAAAGGCAGCAATAAAAAAGGCGAGCCACCCTAGCACGTTGTCCACTAACTTGTACTGTTTCATGAAATGGTATAATAAAAGTTTTTATTTCGAAATATGGGTGCAAAGATAGCGCAAATCGCGATAAGTACAAAATAATTGGCCTATGTTTCACATCATTATAGGCAAAAAAGAATTGGTTTTGAACTTTTGTTTGTGTACCCACTTTGTGATTAACTAATCAGTACAAAGCCATTTGTAGTGATGCTACAAGCATCTTGTACCGGCAGTACAAGCGGCTGTACTGATGCTAGTTTGTGGTATATGCCGACTCGCCCATAAGATAATATGAGTCCAAAACGAATATCTAAGCTTTCGGCATGCGGATAGCTCAAACAAAAAGCCAAACGTTTTTAGTGATTTAATGGAACATCTTGCCCACGTATAATCTAAGTAAAACAAAATGGGGGAGCATCGCGGCAGCAGTCTTTTCTTAGTTCTATCTGGGTGTTATGTGCAATAAACAATCGCGTTTTCATTCGCAAATATTGTACATAACTCCATTTCGATGCCTGTTTCTACTCGTGATGATAAGGCTCTCCTTTAAGAATTGTGCAGGCGCGATAGAGCTGTTCGGTGAAGATTAGGCGCACCATTTGGTGAGAAAACGTCATTTTTGAAAGACTTATCTTCTCGTTCGCGCGACCATAAACCGCATCGCTAAAACCATAAGGGCCGCCAACGGCAAACACCAAGCGGCGCGCAACGTGCTGTTTACGTTCCAACCATTGGGCAAACTCGATGCTACGCAACTCCTTACCATGCTCGTCGAGCAACACCAAATGGTCGTCTGGCTGCAACTTCTTCAATATCAGTTCGCCTTCAGCCTCTTTTTGTTGATTGGCCGAGATGTTTTTGGTGTTTTTAAGTTCGGGAATAACGTTGATGTTAAATGGCATATAGTGGCCTATGCGCTTAGCATAGTCGGCAATACCAGCCACAAACACACTGTTAACCGTTTTTCCAACGAGCAAAAGTTCCACTTTCATGGCTACGCGGCTTTCTTCTCTTGCTCTGGATTGTAGGCGTGTTTGCGTTTAGGGTTCATGGGAAACCAACCGCGCTCTACACGCTTTTTCTGCTCAAACAGTTCGCCAATAGACCAAAGAAAGGATGCGCCAATTACGCCAAGTATCGAAGAAACGATAACATTAGCCACCATGAGGGCCACTAAGACGGCGACGATGCCCAAGATAAGGAACACCCACCACTGACGAGTTCCCCAGTAATATTCTACCTTAATAACGATGGGATGGAAGATGCCGATGATAAGAAAAGTGCTTACGGCTATGATAATGCCGGTGAAATAAAGTTCCATGATGTTCTATATGGATGTTGTTTTTAAATTATTGTTTCGCTAAATACGTTTGCAAATGTACCTAAAATATGCGTACTTCCCAAAGAAATGTGGCCGATACTTTGTTTTTTCCTTATTTTAAAGGATGAAAATATGCGCCCGAAAGTATTTTTTTATTATCTTTGCCATGCTGATAACGACAACGTTGTCGGCTTGATTGGGAACATAAATTTAATATACTAATAAATAGATTATGGAGAATAACGCTCAACTGATAGCTCAATGCGAGGCAAAGGCCAAGCAATGGCTAACTTCCGAGTTTGACGAACAAACGCGGAACGAAGTGAAAGGACTGATGGAAAATGCTGATAAGACGGGTCTTATCGACGCCTTTTACAAGGATTTGGAGTTTGGAACGGGCGGTTTGCGCGGTATCATGGGCGCAGGCAGCAACCGAATGAACATCTACACCGTGGGCATGGCTACACAAGGACTGGCCAATTACCTGAAAAAGAACTTTGCCAACCTGCCGCAGATAAAGGTTGCCGTTTGCCACGACTGCCGAAACAACAGCCGCTTGTTTGCCGAAACGGTTGCAAACATATTCTCGGCCAATGGCATTAAGGTGTATTTGTTCGACGATATGCGCCCAACGCCAGAGTGTTCGTTTGCCATCAGGCACTTTGGATGCCAAAGTGGTGTGAACATTACGGCTAGCCACAATCCCAAAGAGTACAACGGCTACAAAGCTTATTGGGAAGACGGCGCACAAGTGCTGGCTCCACACGATAAGGGAATTATCGACGAGGTGAATAAAGTGAAGGTGGCCGACGTGAAATTTAAGGGTAATCCCGAACTGATTGAGATTATTGGCGAAGAGGTTGACAAGATTTACCTCGACATGGTGAAAACCATTAGCATCGATCCTGCCGTTATCGAACGCCAGAAAGACCTCAAAATCGTTTACACGCCACTACACGGAACGGGTATGATGCTCATTCCACGCTCGCTCAAACTATGGGGGTTCGAAAACGTACATTGCGTGAAAGAACAGATGGTAAGAAGTGGCGACTTCCCCACAGTGGTTAGTCCTAACCCCGAAAACGGCGAGGCTTTAACCCTTGCACTACGTGATGCGAAGGAGATTGACGCCGACATCGTTATGGCATCCGACCCCGATGCCGACCGCGTGGGCATGGCTTGCAAGAACGATAAGGGCGAATGGGTGCTTATCAACGGCAACCAAACTTGCTTGCTTTTCCTTTATTACATCATCACCAACCGCATCAAGACGGGCAAGATGAAACCAAACGACTTCATTGTGAAGACTATCGTTACCACAGAAGTCATCAAGAAGATTGCCGACAAGAACCATATCGAGATGCGCGACTGCTATACGGGCTTTAAATGGATTGCCAACGAGATACGTAAGTCGGAAGGAAAGCAACAATACATCGGCGGTGGCGAAGAAAGTTATGGCTTTATGGCGCAAGACTTCGTTCGCGATAAGGATGCCGTTTCGGCCTGCTCGCTGTTGGCAGAGATTTGCGCTTATGCCAAAGATCAAGGCAAAACGCTTTACGAACTGCTAATGGACATCTACTTGGAGTATGGTTTCTCTAAGGAGTTTACCATCAACGTAGTGAAACCCGGAAAGAGCGGAGCCGACGAAATAAAGGCAATGATGGAGAAGTTCCGCAAAAATCCTCCCAAAGAAATTGCAGGTTCGAAGGTTGTCATCGCCAAAGACTACAAGACGTTGGAGCAAACTGACGCCAATGGCGTGGTAACAAAACTCCACATGCCCGAAACAAGTAACGTGCTGCAATGGTTCTGCGAAGACGGAACAAAAGTGTCTGTCCGCCCTTCTGGTACAGAACCAAAGATTAAGTTCTACCTTGAAGTGAAAGGCGAAATGAAATGCGCAGGTTGCTATGAACGCTGCAACAAGGAGGCCGACGAGAAAATTGAAGAGATTAAGAAGTCGTTAGGCCTATAACGTTTTGTTTCTCAGAAGTCTAACGCGTTCTGTTTAAGAATGTATTAAGATAATGAAAAACGGATCGAAGTAGATTCAGACTTTCACAGCTGTACAAGAAATCCCCAATTGGCATAACACTGATTGGGGATTTCCATTAGCTTATCTTCCCCCATATCCTTTGTGTCATTTCCAAGCATCAGCTTTCAGCCTCACATGCTCAACGTTTAATACATGAAACAATTTTTGCTTAAAGCCATCATTGCCTTGTTGCTACTTACACAAGCAGCATCGGCCTTAGCCTATGTTGTTAAAGGTACGGTTGTAGACGCCACTGGCAAACCATTGTACGAGGCCCTCGTTCTTGGCAGGAACAAAGTCGGAACAAAGGTTATTGAAATAGAGACAAACAAACAGGGGCAGTTCGTATCTGCCGAAGTAAACGATTCTACCTTGTCTATCGAAATAACAAAAGATACGTTTGTTCCTTTGCAAATCAACATATCGGGAACGTCCAGCCAGTTTGTTGATTTGGGCACGATAACGCTGTTCGAGCGCCAAGTAACGTTGGGTGATGTTGTTGTGACGGCAGAGTCGGTTATGCAGAAAGCTGGCCGTTACATTATCATTCCTACGAAAAAGGAGTTGGGGCAGTCGGCAAACGGATTGTCCTTGCTCAACGCTTTACAGTATAAAATGCCTGGTTTAGCTGTTAACGAGATATTGCAAACGGTGCAGGTAGACAACGCCACACCTGTGTTTAAGGTTAACGGAAAACCATGCGAGCTAAGCAAAATTCTCTCATTGAACCCTAAAAATGTATTACGCATAGAGTATAGCGACACACCCGACCTGCGATATGACGGCAGAAGTGTTATTAACATCATTCTTAATCCCAGCCAAAATGGTGGCTCGGTGATGGCAAATGGGCTGTCTGGCGTAACAACGGGCTTTCTTAATGGTAATGTTGGCATTGACTACCACCACGGAAAATCGGAATGGGAACTGAACTATGCCGCCAATTGGCGCGACTATAACAAACGAGAAATCAGTTCGAAAGGTGATTTTATCGGTAGGGATGAGCCTGTGTCGAGAGAAAGAAACGGAATGCCTAGCGACTTCAACTATTTAAGTAACGAATTATCTTTGGCTTACACCTATTCGTACAACGCCAATACCATGATGTCGACAAAGGTTGGGATTGGCTTTGAAGACCAAAAAATCAGCGATAATTCGTGGAATACGCAAAGTTACAAGGGCAATGTCTCTCGTTATACAAACCATACACGCTGGAAACTTGGTTTTGTTTCGCCCAATTTCGACCTGTTCTTTCGCAAGCAATTAAATAAGACCCAACACATTGAAGCAAACGTTTATGGCAGGCGTTCGTCAGGAACTTACGACAGGGATTATATGAATATATACGCCAACCCTTTAAATAACGACACGTTGATGAGCTCAACCGAGAACAAGTCGTGGCGTGTTGGTGCAGACATCATGTATTCCAAGACCTTTAAAGCCCTAAGAACCAGCGTGGGAATACAAAACTATTATAATGCAACAGACAACATGCAGCTGGAAAATGGTGTATTAAGGCAAGCAACGATAGACCAAAACCGCATAACGCTGTATGCACAAATAGTGGGTAACACAAAACAACTGAGTTATGGTTTAAATCTTAGTGGCATCTACAATTATGCTGATAACAATGCCTATAAAACCAATGCCGTACGGATGAAAGTGAATGTCAATGCCAATTATGCCTTTTCGCCCAATTGGTCACTGAACTATTTGTTTTTGCTTAATCCTTCGTTACCGGAAATCTCGCAACAATCTGATTTGATACAGGTGATTGATGACATATCTATCAGGCAAGGAAACCCCAGCTTAAAGCCCTCTACCTATCTTCGAAACAGGGTTTATCTGCGCTTTACCAAAGCAAAATTCACGTCTACTTTGTGGGTGTCGCACAACAAAACGTTTAACCCCATCTACTATTCGTATAGCTATATCAGCGAAGTTTCGAACCCATACTATAACATGTTTTTAAGCAAAGCGATTAACGGGAAGTCTACCAATCAGCTAAACTTAGAATTGGAATTGTCTGCGAAAGAACTATTTGGCTTTGCAACGCTGTGGGGGTGCGTGGGGTGGGACCACTATCAGGTACCGTTGCCTACTCAAACCCATTCGCGCAAACGCTTTTATGCCTCGTTAAGTGCTGCCATGTATTTGGGGAAATGGATGCTGTCGGTAAAACAAGAAATTGAACCCAAGTTTGAATTACAAGGAAACACCTATTATTCTAATGAGAGATGGAACATGATAAAAGTGCAGTATCAATATAAAAATTGGCATTTCTCGATGATGGGCGCAAACCTATTTACCCAACATGGAGCTAAATATGAACGCATAATTGTTTCGGACGTTCATCCCGAACACCATATACAGAGCATAAGAAATAACGCCAACATGCTTGTGTTGGGCGCAACATATCGACTCAACTTTGGAAAGGGGAAGAATAAGGCAGACCGCACGCTGAACAACGACGGTTTAGAGAAAGGCGTAGACGTGTTTTATTAAAAAAGTTTGAAACGTTATCTTTTTGAGAGGCTTTAAGCTGCATCACCAAGAATGGGCCACCGTGTTGGTTTGTTGGTTGGCTAACCTCGGTACAACGTGCATCGTAAATTAAACAAACATGAGGACAAAACATTTAGAACGCGAAGACAAAAAACAAAGTTTGATTGTGGCAAACAAGGACGACGAAGTGGAGGATACTTTTTGCTATAAGCTATTTGAACTTGGAGAGTTTGATGTGGCTAAGGTACAAGAACTAGTAAGCTATGTGTTGCTCAACGAGTTGAACGACAAAGAAAAGGACATTTTAAGGTGGATTGTTGAGGGCGTTAACAGCTGCTTTGCGTATCATAAGGATGCAAACGACTATTATTTGATAAAGAACTACTCGAAAAAAATCGAGGATAAATGGAGCATGGGTTGGGAAGTGACGTTGAATGCTGCATTAGGTACAGCCAACTGAACGTGCTTGCTGGGACATGGCATAAGAATAAATACAGATAGAAAAGTATGGAAAATCAATTTAGCAGAACCGAAATGCTTGTTGGCAAAGATGCCGTAGAGCGACTTAAAGGTAGCAAAGTGGCTGTATTTGGCGTGGGTGGAGTAGGAGGTTATGCGGTAGAAGTGTTGGCCAGAAGTGGTGTTGGCAACATTGATGTTTTTGATGCAGACACGGTAAACATAACAAACCTTAACCGACAAGTGATTGCTTTGCACTCTACGCTTGAGCAAGCGAAGGTTGATGTGATAGAGAAACGAATCTACGACATTAATCCTACATGTGTGGTTGGCAAGTATAAGATGTTTTATTTGCCGGAAAATGCGGACGAGGTAGACTTGAAACAATATGATTATGTGGTGGATTGTATCGACACCATCACGGCGAAGATTGAACTGATAAGACGTTGTAAGCAGCTTGATGTGCCCATCATATCGAGCATGGGAGCTGCCAACAAGATGGATGCAACGGCATTTAGGGTGGTCGACATATCGAAAACAACAATGGACCCCTTGGCCAAGGTGATGAGAAAGAAGTTAAGGGCGCTGGGCATTGCTGGGATTAAGGTGGTGTTTAGCGAAGAACAACCGCTTAAACCCCTGGAGCAGAACAACATGGGATGTGTTGATGACGTTCCCACTAATGGGAATTTGGCTGATGATGAGGGCGCACACAAACCCAAAGGAAAGAAACAAGTGCCTGCTAGTAATGCCTTTGTGCCTGCCGCAGCTGGTATAGTTGTAGGTGCCGAAGTGGTTAAAGACATAATAGGGTGGGGGAATCCTGTTTAAACCCCAATCGCTCATCAAGGTGCTTGTCAAAGGTTTTAGTTTGAATTCATCGCACCTTGTCCATCTTTCGTTTGCTTGTCGGTATCTTGTCTGTCTATTCTCTTGACGTAGTTCGAAGGATTAGAGTGTTTTTTTCTTTAAACAAGATGGGCAATACCATTGTAAAGAGCACAACGAAAAGATGTGATGAAATCTGAAATTATGCACCATTTACCTGCGGCAAAACATGGTTGTCTCTCAAAAAATGACCTAGCAGGAGCCATTCAACGCATTCTCTACATACGCAAACAGCATGTCAACGGCAAGGTATAACTTCCGCGTTTGCATGGTGCTGTTTCCGCAGGCCGTAACCCGGCATGTCCTGCAAAAGTTCGCGCAGACGTACGTCAGCGTATGTGTTATCTCTGCCGTTGCCCATGCACTTGAATGCAGCGCATAATCGTTTTTGTATAGTTTTAAGTCAAAAATTTAACATTATGAGTGCCCTTTCCGTTCAACAATTGGCCATCGTGCCGCAAAAAATCGATTCTCGCGAAGGTTTGTTTTGTACAAAAGGGGGCTAGTTCTCGGATGTTGAAGAATGAATATTTATTACAACGAACTGGCGATTGCACCATATTTCGAGCCTTTTTTAGCGAAATGAGGTGCAATATGCTGCTAAATGCAGTGCATTTTGGTGCAAAACGCACTGCGTTTTGATGCTAAATGCGGTGCGTTTTGGTGCAAAATGCAAAGCAAAATGGTGCAAAATGCGGCTAAACGTGAAAGGAAAAGCATAAAAATACACTGCAATGGTATAAATAAACCCCTTTCGAACCGCTAGAAACATGGCTCAAAAGGGCAAAATATCCATCAAAAAGTAGGGTTTTCGGGGGAAAAAGTGAAAAAACGGGCTTGAAAAATTAGGAGTTGGCAACCAAACTAGAAAGGCTAAATGGTGCAAAATGCAGCCCTTATTCTTAGAAATAGACAAAACAAGGGATGTAAAAGGACTGAAATAGGTGTTATTTACCTACTTTTTAGCCAATATTCTCGCTAGAACGAGGTGAAAATTAGAGCGATATTGTAAAATAAAAAATAATAATTTAAGCTTTCTGAGTTGGTGAGTCAATGAGTTAATAAGTTGATGAGATTTTGAGTTTATAAGTTGATGTTTTCTTGAGTTTGTAAGTTGATGAGCTGATGTATTCGGGAGTTGTTGGATCGTCGTGAGTTTATTTTGCACCACAAAAACAACTCGCCTGCGAATTGATTGTTTGCGTAGGGGTGGGCGATTGGTGAGTGAGAATACCGCTTACGATGCTGAAATCCTTGCCAGGATGTTGACCCGTTGATGGCAAGGGGCTTAAAGGTAAACAAAAAAATGCGCACAGTTGGAACAATTCCAAGGTGCGCATTCAATTTATTAGGAGGAATTAGCCCTAATGGGCATGAGAATTTATTTTCCTTTTTCAAGCTTAGCCTTCAAGTCTGCCAATACGTCAATGTCGCCAAGGGTAGTACCTGCCGCAACATTGTTGATTTGAACAGAAGACTCAGACTTCTTAGCAGCGTGTTGTTTTCTTGCGGGTTTCACATCGTCTTTTCCTTCTTCGAAGGTGCGGCTGTGCGATAGAATGATACGCTTGGTGTCTTTCACAAACTCGATAACCTTAAAGTCGAGTTCTTCGCCCAGCTGAGCTTGTGTGCCATCTTCCTTAACAAGGTGCTTAGGTGTTGCAAAACCTTCGCCGCCTTCGTTAAGTGTAATAACAGCACCCTTGTCCATCATTTCAGAAATCTTTCCGCGATGAACACTGCCAGGGGTGTAAAGCGTTTCGTAAGTGTCCCAAGGATTCTCTTCGAGTTGCTTGTGACCCAAGCTCAACCGTCTGTTTTCCTTATCTATTTCGAGTACGACAACCTCAATTTCAGCACCTACTTGTGTGAATTCAGAGGGGTGTTTCACCTTCTTTGTCCACGAAAGGTCGCTGATGTGGATAAGTCCGTCTACGCCTTCTTCAAGTTCAACGAAGATACCGAAGTTGGTGAAGTTTCTAACTTTAGCGATGTGCTTGCTGCCAACGGGATATTTAACCTCGATGGTTTCCCATGGGTCGTCCTTCAACTGCTTGATGCCAAGCGACATCTTACGTTCGTCTCTGTCGAGTGTAAGGATAACTGCCTCAACCTCGTCGCCAACGTGCATGAAGTCTTGTGCACTTCTTAGGTGTTGGCTCCACGACATTTCTGAAACGTGAATCAAACCTTCTACACCAGGTGCAATTTCAACGAATGCTCCGTAATCGGCAATGACAACAACCTTACCCTTAACGTGGTCGCCCACATTGAGGCTTTGGTCGAGAGCATCCCAAGGATGGGGAGTGAGTTGCTTGAGACCCAATGCAATGCGGCGTTTCTCGTCGTCGAAGTCGAGAATAACCACGTTTATCTTCTGATCCAAGCTAACCACTTCGTGCGGATCGCTTACGCGGCCCCAAGAAAGGTCGGTAATATGGATAAGTCCGTCAACGCCACCGAGGTCGACGAATACGCCGTAGGTGGTGATGTTCTTAACCGTACCCTCGAGGATTTGACCTTTTTCGAGCTTGGAAATGATTTCTTTCTTCTGTGCTTCAAGTTCTTCTTCGATAAGAGCCTTGTGCGAAACAACCACGTTGCGGAACTCTTGGTTGATTTTAACCACCTTGAACTCCATGGTTTTGCCAACAAATACGTCGTAGTCCCTGATGGGATGTACGTCGATTTGACTTCCGGGGAGGAAGGCCTCGATGCCGAAGACGTCTACAATCATGCCACCTTTGGTGCGGCACTTAATGTAACCTTGAATAACTTCTTCGTTTTCAAGAGCGGCGTTAACACGCTCCCAGCTTTTGCTAAGACGTGCCTTCTTGTGCGAAAGAATCAGTTGACCCTTTTTGTCTTCCTGATTTTCGATGTAAACTTCAACAGTGTCGCCAACTTTTAGGTCGGGATTGTATCTGAATTCGGAAGCAGGGATAACACCGTCGCTCTTGTAACCGATGTTAACAATAACTTCCTTCTTGTCGATGGAGATAACTGTACCATCAACAACTTGATGCTCAGAAACCTTGTTAAGGGTTTCATCGTAAGCCTTTTCAAGAGCATCCTTGCTTACTTCTACAGGGCTGCCGTTCTCAAACTCTTGCCAGTTGAAATCGCTCAGCGGCTGTACATTTTTTAAATTAGACATAAATAATAAATAAAGTAAATTAATAAAGTTAGACTTTATGTTGTTTGAAAAACGCTGCAAAGATACTAAAATACAAGCAATTAGCGTGCATTAAAGACATAATACATTTGCTTTTTAGCACACTTTTAACACTTAGGGGAGTTATATTTGCTTGTTATTTATCATAATTGGCATTATGATTTTATAAAGCATTGGTTAACAGGCGGTTTAACCATTAACTCATGCTGTTATGCAAATTATGAGCGATGCAACTGACTTTTCCTTAATTATATGATTGATTTGTGGCAGACTTTACCTTTACCAACCTTTACACGATTAGTTGCTATTCTGCCCAGCTGTATTGTTCAAACAATTTTTGCAGATGCCGCGATAGTAAACTTGTGTTTCCAATACTTTGTGTCCATCAATGTTCATTTCCTTTGGAAGTTTTGCAGACGTATCGTCGAAGATGTCGAAAACATGGCCACAATGGTTGCAATAAAAATGTTTGTGCGGACTAATGCAACCATCGTAGCACACATGGTGCTCGTTGATGGTTATCATTTGCGCCAAATTCTTTTCGGCAAACATTCTTAATGTGTTGTAAACAGTGGTTCGGCTCAACGTTTTGATTTCGTTGCACAATCCTTGATACACCTCGTCTACCGTGGGATGCGTTGGATGCGTGAGCAAGAAATTCATGATGGCGAGCCGTTGTGTAGACGGCCTAATGCCGTTTTCGAGCAACTTATGATAAACGTCCATCTCCATATCGTGGTGGTTTAAGTGTTCTTTGATGTGATTTTGGCGATAAATTCTTCGGCCGAAACTAGCTGTTGGTCGCCCGTGAGCATGTTTTTCAGCGTAACTTTTCCTTGATTTATCTCGCTTTCGCCAGCTAAAACCACAAAAGGAATGCCCTTGGCGTTGGCATACGCCATTTGCTTTTTCATCTTGGCACAATCAGGATAAAGCTCAACTGATATGCCTGCTGCACGCACTTGGCTGGCTATCGGCAAGCAATAGTCGGATTCGGCCTCGCCAAAGTTGATGAATAGCACCTGTGTAGCTTGTGTCGCATTCTGCGGATAAAGGTCTAGCGTGTTCAACACATCGTAAATACGGTCAGCCCCAAAGCTGATACCCACGCCACTAAGCCCAGGCATGCCGAATATCCCAGTAAGATTATCGTAACGACCACCACCGGTTATACTTCCAATGGCCACGTCTTTGGCCTTAACCTCGAAGATTGCACCTGTGTAATAGTTTAGTCCGCGTGCCAAAGTAAGGTCAAGTTGCAATTCGTTTTTCAGCCCAACAGCCTCTATCTTCTCCAAAATAAAACGCGTTTCCTCTACCCCTTTCACGCCAATTTCTGATGTGGCGATGGCTTGTGCAATGGTTTCGAGTTTCTCGACGTTGGTTCCCGACATGGTAAGTATGGGTTGCAGCTTGTCAACAGCGTCTTGACAAATTCCATTGGCCAACATTTCGGCATTCACCGCCTCAACACCAATCTTGTCGAGCTTGTCTATTGCCACGGTGATATCGACGATTTTGTCGGGTTGCCCAATATACTCGGCAATACCGGCAAGTATCTTTCTGTTGTTCAGTTTTATCTGAACGTTGATGCCGAACTTGGTGAATACCGTGTCAATGATTTGTACCAGTTCCACTTCGTTAAGCAAAGAATCAGACCCAACAACATCGGCGTCGCATTGATAAAACTCCCTATACCTACCCTTCTGTGGGCGGTCGGCTCTCCATACGGGCTGAATTTGATAGCGCTTGAACGGCATTTGCAGTTCATCGCGATGCATTACCACATAGCGAGCAAAGGGAACAGTGAGGTCGTAGCGCAATCCCTTCTCGCAAATCTTGGCTGCTAGTTTCAACACATTGTCGCTTATAAACTCGTTAGCAGGCACTTTGCCGATGAAATCGCCAGAATTGAGGATTTTAAACAATAGCTTATCCCCTTCTTCGCCATACTTCCCCATGAGCGTTTGCAGCGTTTCCATGGAGGGTGTCTCTATCTGTTGATAGCCATAAAGGGCGTAAACATCCTTAATGGTGTCGAAAATATAGTTTCGTTTGGCCATTTCGGCCGGAGAAAAGTCTCTTGTTCCTTTGGGTATGGATGGTTTGTTCATTACTTATTCCTAACGATTGTTTGACTTCTATCTGGTCCGATAGAGATGATTTTGATGGGTGTTTGCAGTTGTTTCTCCAAGAAATCGATGTAATCCTTGAATGCTTGGGGGAACTGTTCCTCACTAGTAAACTGTGTCATGTCGGTTTGCCAGCCTTTCAGTTCTTCGTAAACGGGCGTTATTCCGTGTTCGATGTCGAAGGGGAAATGGTCTATTCGATGGCCATCCTTCTCGTAAGCCACGCATGCTTTAATGGTTTCGAAGGTGTCTAACACGTCGCTTTTCATCATGATAAGTTGGGTTACGCCATTTATCATAATCGAATAGCGCAGCGCAACGAGGTCAATCCAACCGCATCTACGTTCTCTACCCGTCACCGCACCATACTCGTGACCCAGGTCGCGCAGCTTTTTCCCCGTTTCATCGAATAGTTCTGTGGGGAATGGACCTGCTCCTACGCGCGTACAATAGGCTTTCATGATACCATAAACATCACCAATCTTATTAGGACCAATGCCCAAACCAGCGCATGCACCTGCCGTAATGGTGTTCGAAGAGGTTACATATGGATAGCTACCAAAGTCTACATCGAGCATAGTTCCTTGTGCGCCTTCGCAAAGAATGGCCTTCCCATCGTTTAAAAGGCTGTTAAGTTCGAACTCGCTGTCAATGATATTGAACTGTCGCATATACTCAATGCCTTCCATCCAAGTCTTTTCTACTTCGCTAATGTCGAAGTCCGTATAGTTCATACTGCGTAGAATGCTGAGGTGTCGCTCTTTATGCTGTGCGTATTTTTCTTCAAATCCTTCGAAGATGTCACCCACACGCAATCCTGAACGCGATATTTTATCGGTATAAGTTGGCCCAATTCCCTTGCCAGTGGTACCCACTTTCTTGTCGCCTTTCAGTGTTTCGTAGGCAGCATCCAACACACGATGGGTTGGCATGATAAGGTGCGCACGCTTAGATATGTGCAGACATTTCTTCAAGTCGTGCCCACTTTTCTCCAAATCTTTTGCCTCAGCCATGAACAAATCGGGTGCAAGCACCACGCCATTGCCGATAATGTTTGTTTTTCCGCCTTGGAATATGCCAGAAGGAATGCTCCGCAAGACGAACTTTTGACCGTTAAACTCTAACGTATGACCTGCGTTGGGACCGCCTTGAAAGCGTGCAACGACATCATATTGTGGCGTTAGCACGTCCACAACCTTACCTTTGCCCTCGTCGCCCCACTGTAATCCCAGAAGAACGTCTACTTTTCCTGTCTTCATATATTATAATATGTGTATTGTTAATTTCCAGCAAACTTCACTTTATTTTCTTTTGGCATGCACTGCATACGCCATAAAGATAAAGCGCAAAACCATCGCTGCAGAAGCCTTTGAGCCGCACTTGCTCTAGCGTGGTTGTTATCTCTGGCAGGTTCACCTCTGTCACCGCACCGCACATTGTGCATACCTGATGGCAATGATTGTCGTTCTTTGTGCGTGCTTCGTACTTGGTGCCATCTGTCAGTCTGTGCCTAACCACAAGCCTTAACTTGATGAACAGCCGCAGCGTATTATATAATGTGGCCCTGCTAACCTTGAAGTTTTCGTTCTTTATGTACTCGCTTAGCTGGTCGAGTGAGAAATGTCCCTTTATGCTAAACACCGCATCGAGAATGGCGTAACGCTCAGGCGTCCGCCTATAATTGTTCGTTTCCAGATATTGGTCGAGAATTTTTCGAGCCTGCTTTTTGCTGTCTTGTTTCATTTTCATTTCTTTGTCAGCCCTACAAAGTTACTATAAATATCCGAAAAGCGCGCGTTTCATCGCAAAAATGTAGCTTTGCGACGGCTCTGGTTGTGCAAGGGCGGCTGGTGTTTCTTACATCGTCAAGGTGCTTGCAAGCGCACCAACAGCTGGTCAACCCGTTGTTCGTAGCTATCGCCCAGCATGGCGAGCTTCTGCAAGCTAGCACTAGCTGCGCGTCTTACGCCGAGGTTATCGCTTTGCAAAGCAACGCTAACCTGGTCGAGGTACTCGTCTAAGCCACGCTGATTGGGCTCGTTACCTTTCATAAAAAGGCGTGCCAAAAGCTGATAGGCGCATATTTGTCGATCCATACGGTCGCTTGCCATCCACTGATAGGCCAATGCGGGCGCGAAATCAACGTGTTGTAGCAAGTTGAAGGCCAGCATCTCAGCCATTTCTTGTTGCAAAGGCTGCTCAGTCCATACATCAGCTAGTTCTGGCGACATACGTTCGGGCGGCATAATCAAGGTCGCCATAATCTTGCATTCGCGTATGTTCTCTTTCCAAAGCTCAATGGCCAGTTCGTAGTTGGGCGCGTATGGTGTGGCCATTTTGCGCAGTTCGTGGAACGGAACGCCCCAATTAATTTTATATCCCATGCCTTTTTGAGCCATGGAACGCGAAGTTGTGCCGTCCATAAAGAGCCGAAACGACTGCTTTATCGCCATCAGCTTGCTATGTGTATTTTCGTTCATTGCTAATCTCAAATTATTATGTTGAAGAGATAGGGAAAAGTCTTGCTTGTACCGATTGAGCCATTGTTGAATTCAAATAACAAGCTCCATTCCCCTACCCTTTGTGTTCGTTAAACAGGTTTTCGTTCTTTTCGTTCTTTTAAACAAGGAAACCAAACTCGCTAGAATAGCGTAACATTTGTGTGTCGTAAGCCTCCGAGTAATCTACTTCTACGTCTATAATCTCGTCCTCGCTATTCAGTATGGGCTTATATACGGGATTGATAAAGCCCTTATAAGGTGCAATGTCTAGTTTGGTAAAACGTTCCAGCACTTCGGCATGTAGCTTGTCGTCTACCTTAACTGCATAATTTTCAACTAGATTGCGAGCTGCATTAAAGTCGCCCTCACTCTTAATGCGTTGCACCTCGGCCAAAAGTTCACCGAACAAACGGCGCAATTGCTCATAGTTATTTATCTGAACATAGGTCTTGCCGTTGCGCTTTACCAACTCAACAGCACCTTTTCCATGTTCAAGAGTCCAATGAGCAATGAGCGCTCTGTTGCGCATGTGTGCCTCCTCGATGTCTTTTCCGCGTTCAATTCGAGTCAATTGGGTCATCAACCCGTTCATCATATACGTATAATATAGTGAGCGGAAGGCGTTTTTATCTGGCAACAAACCCAACTCTTGCAGCTTATCGTCGGCCATGTAATATAAGCCAAAGAGGTCGGCACGCGCCTCTTCAATGGTATTTCCGTAGGCTTTCAGTGCATCAGGACTAACACCAGGCAGCAATTGACCACTGCCGTGTCCCAAACATTCGTGCAAGTCAGTATGCAGGTCGTCGCAGATGTCGCCGTAACGAGACACTATATCAAGCGTATCTTCGTCAATAACGAACTCTTCTTTAAAGCCATTGCCCTTCGCAGCCTTGTTATATGCGTCGGTGATATTGCTGATTGTTACGCTTTTCGACCCATGTTGCGCCCTAATCCAATCGGCGTTGGGCAGGTTAATGCCGATAGCCGTAGTGGGATATTCGTCTCCACCGAGCATTGCCGCACACACAACGTTGGCAGTAACGCCACGAACTTCGGCCTTTTTAAATCGCGAGTCGATGGGCGAATGGTCTTCAAACCATTGCGCATTGTCGCTGATAAGGCGTGTTCGGCGAGTTGCCTCTAAGTCCTTATATTCAACGATGCCCTCCCACGAGGCCTTAATGCCCAGCGGATCGCCATAAACTTCGATAAACCCGTTGATAAAATCCACGTTGCCTGCTTGCTCTTTGAGCCATTCAATCGAATATTCGTCAAACAAATGCAGGTCGCCTGTACGATAATACTTTATTAATAAGTCGATAACGCGTTGCTGTTGTTGGTTTTCAGCAACGCTTTTCGCCTTGTCCAACCAACATATGATGTGGCGAATAGCCTCGCCATACTCGCCATTTTCTTTCCAAACCTTTTCTTCCAGTCCATTATCACCTTTTACAAGCTTTGTGTTCAAGCCCCACGACGGCGAGTTGTCGCCTGCTGCGGCCTTCTTCTCGTTGTAGAAGTCCTCCACTTCCTGTTGACTTACACCTTCATAATAGTTGCAAGCCGAAGTCCTCACCAAGTCCACTCCATCTGCTTTATTCACTCTTTTGGGTAATATCTCTGGGTTGAACATCACTGGACATAGTTCATCGCACAATTCCTCGACAGAGTTATAACCCGTCATCGGCAACTTATCTATTGGTATCTGCTTAACCGCAGCACGAAAGAAAGCCTCCGAGAAGTCGGGTTGTATCTTGTCGTTGGCATAATGGTGATAGATACCATTAGAAAACCATACACGCTTTAAGTACAAAGCCAATTTATCGTAGTTATCCTTGTCGGCACTTGCATCGAGTTCAGTGTAGAGTGTTTCCAGTGTTTTCCTTATGCGGAGGTTATATTTTCCAAATTGGTCTGTGGTGATGTCTCTACCGCACAGCGTGGCTTGCGATAGATAATATATGTATTTCTTCTGTTGAAGCGAAAGTTTTTCAAATTGTGGTAGCCTGTAACGAAGCATCTGCAAGTCGGCAAATCGTTCGTCGGCATAGTTAAATGTGCCTGTTTCTTTCATGATTATTACTTTCTTTGTGTGCAAAAAAATTATCTCCACGCATTTGCTTTGCGTGGAGATAAAATTGTTTACCTGTCATTTTCGGGGGATATTCGATATTCCCTTGGTGTCATTCCCGTGAACCTCTTAAACGAAGTGTAGAACGACTGACGTGTAGAGAACCCCACTGCATCCGATACATCCTCAATGGTGAGGTGAGCCTTACGCTTGTCTTTCAACAGCTTCATGGCCTCCTGTATGCGGAACTTGTTAACGAAGGACGTATAGTTGGTATTGAACTGCCTGTTAATAACAGTCGAGATATACCTCGTATTCGTTCCTAAATCCTTTGCAAGTTGTTTTGCAGAGTAAGTTTTGTCCTTGTACTTTTGATTTACAGAAATCTCCTGACAAATGTTCTTTGCCAACGTACCCATCAATTGGGGATTGATGAAGATTTGCGAATCTCTCTTTTTACCTTTTGTTTCTACTAACTGTACCATACTATAAAAACTAAATGCCTACTGATGGTGCAAATATAATCATTATTTTATTAATACAACAAGAATGTTACTTTTTTTTGATGTTTCGTTTTTAAAATTGCTCTTATTGGCCAATTTTTATGTGTTATTTGCTAAATCAAGATGGCTTTTTTATTATTTTGCGATGTTTGGCCTTGTTTACAGATGGGGTTCATCTATGTTGACACGCCCCACTCCATTTCCTTTCAAAAACCACGAGCATATTGTTTCACCACGAAAGTTTTGCGAAAAAAATACTGTAAGAAAAACCTTTTCTTTATCTTACCTAACGTTGCCCACCGAACTGCACCCATTACAGGCGGGTCGTTTCTCGCATTCGCCTTTCGTCACAACAGAGCGAGGCTCGCGCCCCACTCCACATCAAGCATTCATTGATAACAAGAACTCGTCGTTGTCTTTGGTTACGTTTAAGCGGTCGTGAATAGAATTCATGGCCTCTATCGGGTTCATGTCTGATATGTATTTGCGCAACACCCACATCCTGTCGAGGGTTGTTCTGTCTTGCAAGAGGTCGTCGCGGCGTGTACTTGAAGCAACAAGGTTCACGGCTGGGAATATTCGCTTGTTGCTCAGCGAGCGGTCGAGTTGCAATTCCATGTTACCCGTACCCTTAAACTCTTCGAATATCACTTCGTCCATCTTGCTACCCGTGTCGATAAGTGCCGTGGCGATGATGGTAAGCGAACCACCATTTTCCACATTTCTAGCTGCACCGAAGAAACGTTTGGGCTTTTGAAGGGCGTTGGCATCCACACCACCCGTAAGCACTTTACCACTTGCAGGACTAACGGTGTTGTATGCTCTGGCCAGGCGTGTGATAGAGTCTAAGAAGATAACCACGTCATGTCCCGACTCAACCAAACGCTTTGCCTTTTCAAGCACAATGCCTGCAATCTTAACATGTCGTTCTGCTGGTTCATCGAATGTGGAGGCAATAACCTCTGCATTCACCGTTCTAGCCATGTCCGTAACTTCCTCTGGACGCTCGTCAATGAGCAGCATCATAAGATATGCCTCTGGATGATTGGCTGCAATGGCATTGGCGATGTTCTTCATCAAGATGGTTTTACCCGTCTTGGGTTGTGCCACGATAAGTGCACGTTGTCCTTTTCCTATGGGCGAAAACAAGTCTACGATGCGCGTTGAAAGGTTTGTCGTGGCAGGATTACCACAAAGATTGAACTTCTCGTCGGGGAACAGCGGCGTAAGATGCTCGAAGGGAACGCGATCTCGTATTTCATCTGGTGCCCTACCATTAATCATGTCGATGCTTGTCAGTGGGAAATACTTCTCCCCCTCGCGTGGCGGGCGCACCCTACTCTGCACTACATCGCCCGTTTTCAAGCCATATTTCTTCACTTGCTGTGTCGAAACATATACATCGTCGGGCGAAGAAAGATAGTTGTAATCGCTCGACCGCAAGAAACCATAGCCGTCGGGCATGATTTCAAGCACGCCGTCTGCCGTTATCAAGTCAGAGAAATCGTAAGCAGGCGGTGCTGGTTGCATTGGCTCCGGCTGCTGATAGCCAGCATTAGGCATCCCATTGGTGGGATTGTCGAACATGTCGTAGTTGGGCAACGCACCCTGATCTTCGATTGGCAAGTCAACAACAGTGATGAAATCTGTTCCATCCCCTGGGTCTCCTTCCCAACATCCTTCCCTTATCGGGTCGGGCCTATCGTTTGGCCCCTCATTGCGAGCATTTATTTTGGCTTGCAATTGTGCCAACAATCCACTGTCGGGAGCATCTTGGTTTTCTCCCATGTCGGTAGCCTCTGGCAAGAAACTGGCCTCAGGCACTGGCACTTCGTTTGTGGGCTCCGTCTCCGCTTGTTCGTCAATAACCTCCTGCGGGTCGGCTTGTATATGGCCGTCGGGTTCGGCTTGAGTATTTTCGTCAGGCTCGGCAGCCACCTGTTCAGACGCACTCTCCCCCCCGTCTTCTTCTTTCTGTTGTTCTTCGGCCTCCTGTGCCAGACGTTCTGCTTCGGCAGCGGCAGCAGCTTCAGCCTCTTTTTCCTTCTTCGATTTTCTTCCCCTTTTCTTAGGCTTAGCGGGTTCTTCACTTTCTTGGGCCTGCGTTTCAGTTGCAGTCTCCTCCGCTTCTTTAAACAAAGATGGTTGTTCGCTAGATGTTACCTTGTTGTTTTTCACATCAAAGTTCTCTCCGTCTTTCCCTTTTACCGAATATACTCTATCTGTGTCTTTCTTAACAATTCTCGTTCTTTTTTTCTTTTGACCCAAGGGATTCTTCGTTCCCTCGTCAATAGCCTGCTTGTCTAGTATCGAATACACCATTTCTTCAAGGTTGTCACCATCGTATTCGGCACCAAGTGTTTTTGCAATGTCCTCCAATTCAGACATTTTTTTTGATAATAGTTCTTCTTTGCTATACATATCTGTATATCTTAATGCAATAAGTTGTTGATTGTAATAAAAGCGTTTCAAGAATAGAAACACTTCGAAATTCAGTGCAAAATTACTGGAAATAAATCATTCCACAAGCGTTTTTTGCGAAAAAGTTGTGCTGTTAATATATTTTAAGTCGAAAATGGGCTTTTGAATGCATTTTTGCAGGTGCTTGACAACGAAGTCGTCCTCACTTTTAATATCTTTACTAAACTTTCGCAAGTGCTGAATCATAAGCATACATTAACGTAAGAAATAAAAAAGGCTCTTAGAACTGCACAACTCACTGAAAAAGAGTATCTTTATATATAAAAGATCAAGAACCAAATTCAAAAGCCATGCGCAAGGAAACAACAATATTATCATACAGCTATTTGAATGGGATTTATCTAACACTGCTAACAAGGATGGCATATTTGCTAGTAAGAACTCACATTAACCTTGTGGCCAAGCTTTTTTGATAAGGGAGGCTATGCGTCATGGAGTTTTGGTAAACACCAATAAGACATTACGTCCAAATGGCTTTACCATTTTTGACGTAATGCCTTAACCTTGCATGTTATGAGCAGCATCTGCTGTTTACAAACGAGCTATACTTGTATTCAACAATTCGTTTTACAATAGACATCCTTTGCGCAAAGCCCTTTACAAACGCACTATACTTGTATTCAACAGCCCATCGCTAAGGGTATGTAATCTTAGGTGGTATGCGCCACGACTATGGTCGATGCTCATTAGTCGTTGCGGTTCTAGCGGCGATGGCGATAAAGATAAGGCTACATGGCCCATTGTGCGGCGCAAATTGATTTCCACACAAGGATGAATGGCCAAGTTGTTCGTCCCTTCTTGCTTAACAAGCATCATGTCTATGCCCAATGGCCCAACATACTTGTTTAACAACAAAGCCGATAGCATTGTTGTTATCGTCTCGGAAACAGCTTTCAGTATCGAAACGTCTATATACTGCGAGAGGTACTCTAATTTCGTGTCTTCGGTAGCAAGCAAACTGCCCGTGTATGTGCGTTTAGACGTCTTGAAGATAGACAAGCCCAGATAGTCTATACTGCCGTCGGCATTGGCATTAAACTCCATGCCGAAGTCGCGTATCTTATTATAATAGGGCTCGAAAGTTATGCAACCTTGTTTTTCGATAGTGTTGGCGCACCATCCCTCGGTGGAAGGGTCGGGCTTATTCTCAATATAACGTATGCCCCTGCCACTACTACTCCACGGTGCCTTTACCACCACAAGGGCATGTTCTTGCAAGAGCGTGTGCAATTGAGCCATTGATTGTACCACAAAAGAAGTGCCAATAAACTTGCTGGGGTAAAGGTTGTTTAATCTGGATACCAGTTCGGGCAATATATTTTGCGACATCCATTGCCGCGAGCTGATGGTCCTTACATCTTCCAACCATCTGTCCGAGGGCAGAACATCTTCGCTAACGCCAATGCCAGCAAGCAATTCTTTTACGTTTTTGTCCCATCCCCAAGGGGCAATATCCAGTTGGTTGGACGTAATTGTGCCGCTGGCAAGCACCCTTTGCAGCGTGTTGCGGTCTACAAGTTGCACGCCTTTGGTTCTTCCCTTTATGTGTCGAAGACGTTCGCATGCTGCCTCTGCATCGGCAACAAGCACCAAGTCGCCAGTTTTAGCCCATAGTGCAGGTAGAAATCCCAAATCGGCGTACAGGTCGCGAGCAGCTTTGGGAGGGGTGAAATGGTCGTTGCCAGCAGCCAACACCAAGTCGTGATCGGGGTTGAAGATATGTAGTGTCATCGTTGTTACTTGATTTATACTGCAAAGATACGATAAAATCGGGTAAAGAGAACATGGGGCGAACGATAAAACCATTATGCAATGGTGTTGAATGAAGACGTAACATAACCCCTTCGAGCCGTGTCTAGATTATCTGGACACGGCTCGAAGGGGCTACGAAGGCCACAAAAAGGCCTTTACCATAGGCATGTTGGCACCATGTGCTGGTAAAGTTTATGACTTAATCCAGTATGGGGCTATGCCTGAAATGGCTGGGCATATTATGTCAAGTTATTGCTCGATAATGCCTGCCTCTTCCCACTTAACGATGAGTTCGAGGCAATCGTTAAAGGCAACATTGTACTGAACGTCGTATTGTTCTGTCAGTAGCTTAGCCAAAGTATCGGCCGTAAATTCTTTGCCTTCAACCGTTTCCCAAAGGTAAGCCGACGTTTCGTTCATGCTGATAATCTTGCTGAAATCGATGTTCTCTTTGCCTTCGGCCACAATAACTTGCTCACCACAGATAGAGCGCAATTTAAATCCTACTTTCTTTTTCATAAATGTATGTATGTTATGAATGCGTTACTTTCGTGTTGTGGTTTAAATAGGTCCGAACAAGCGCATCCAAATTTTTGTGTAAAAAGCCAACAAGTATCTGCGTAACGGAAACAAGCCTGTCCATAAGGCTGAATATACACGCCATTTAACACTGTTGGTCTTATCTAATGTTTGTCTTCCTTTTCGGTAAAAGCCCAAAACAAATCCCCTTACATCGGCTCGTTTGCATTGTTCGGTGGCTAGGTTGCCGTCTCCGCGCAGGGTTATGTCGTCGCCCTCAATTTTGATTATGCGGTGAAGAACAAACACCCCAGGGGAGATTTCTGCCAGTACGGCATCGCCTTTTTGTATTGTTGTGGGCTTGCTTAGCAGGGCCTTGTCGCGATTATGCTCTAGAAAAGGCCGCATACTATATCCCTTTAACCCAATTGTTACCGTGTGTCCTTCTTCTAAGAATTTGGCCACTTGGGGTAGGAAAAGGGCATTTTCAAACTGCAATTCTCTTATTTCGCTATGGTTTGTTGGCATAACAAGGCTGCATCTTTGTTGGGCAGGCAGTGAATGGTGTAAATGCCCGTTGTCTCTATAATCTTTGTTATGGTGTCGCACGTGTTGTTAAACACCTCTTTATCCCATTTCATCGTAGAACACGAGGGCAGCAATGAGGCAAAAGCCTCGATGGGTCTAAGCCGTTCTACGCTGTTAACCTTTGCGCGGTCGATGCGCGAAATGGCTCCCAGTTCGGCTTTCACGTTGCGATAGCAGGGTGTCTTGCCGCTCCAAGGACTACCATAGATGTAGGGTTTGCCATCAATGACGCGTACAATAGGATTGTCGTCGTTCATTAAATCGCAGTTGGGAATGTAACGTAGCCAAAGACTAACATGCGTACTTTTACCTGTTCCGCTCTTGGCTGTGAAGGCATACCCGCGGTTTTCGTGCCTCACGAGCGAGGCATGGATAAGTAAAGTTTGCCTAAACGACCCTGCAAAAGCGTAGGTAAGCATCAGCGCATTGTTCAAACCGAAGTAGCGCATGGAATAGTTGCCTTCCAATTTGCAGCGACAAAGCGAAAAGTCTTTGTTGGTATGGAGCAAACAACAGAGCTTGCCTTGCAGGTTGCGGATGTGAAATTGATACCCCCCCGAGGGCAAAATGTCTACGAGGGTCATGCCGTTACCGGTGTCTATATCCCTTATCAGTTCGGTATCTTCTGGCGAAAAAGGCTCCAAGTCGTTGGTTACGATGAGTTGCAAAAGCAGGTCTTTGGGTGTACTTTCAACTCTGAAAGGCTCTAACGACTGTATGAGCGACCCGTCTATTGGCGTCGCGTCCTCGAAAACGACGCTAATATCGTGTTCGGCGATGTTAAAATAATGAGTCATCAATGATGTTGTTCTCCGTGTGAGTACGTTTCTGTGCGATTGGCAGAAAAGGTGACACGGCCTTAAGAGGCATGGTTGCCACCCCTTGTCTTTGTGCCGCTCACCCATGTTTGGCGGCTTATGCTGCCTAGCTATCCTTACTTTTCGGGCACAATGGCGTCGTATTTAAACTCTGATTCTTTGAGATAGCGTACGTTGGCATCGCCCCTTGCAGCGCTTTTCTTCAATAGAGTGGCGTACTTTTTCTCGGCTTTCTTGCGCGAAAAGGCAAAGCAAGTGATACAGGTGGCATTGGCAAAGCCTTGCGATTGAAGGTAGTCGCGTAGTTGATAAGAGTAGTTCTCGCGACTATACAAGAACTTCCCTTTGTCGTTAATCCAAGCGTCGACCTCTTGAACATCGGTGAAATAGGCTGTGGAATCATTGAATGATGCTGCCATCCCAAACATGTACACCTTGGTTTGAACCAATTTAGCCGAGGCAGTTGCGCCTACGGCAAGCAAAATCATTGCTACTAAAACGTATCTTTTAAATTGTATCATCTCCTTATTATATGGCGAAAATCCGCCTTTACTCTTCATTTTGCTCAGCAACAAGGGCTTTCTCTCCAAGTGCTGTATCGCTTGTACACCCATTTTTTACTGCCCAAGATAGGTCTTGAGCATCTTGTTTTTGGTGTTGTTTCTTAATCTTCTTATGGCTTTCTCCTTTATCTGCCTTACCCTTTCGCGGGTTAAGCCATACTTGTCGCCAATCTCTTCGAGCGTCATTTCCATTTGGTTGATACCGAAGAAGGCCTCGATAACATTGCGTTCGCGCTCGTTGAGGTACTGCAACGCATCTGCAATTTCGGCACGCAGCGACTCTTTCACCAATTCGTTGTCAACCGTTGGCGTGTCGGTATTGGCTAGCAAGTCTAGCAAACTGTTGTCTTCGCCGTCCACAAAAGGTGCGTCCACCGAGATATGTCGGCCTGTAACCTTGATGGCGTCTTCAATTTTGTCTTCGGGCAAGTCGGTTTTTTCGGCTATTTCGTTGATGCTTGGCCTACGTTCGTTCTCTTGTTCGAACTTGCTAAGTATCTTGTTGATTTTGTTTACCGACCCTACTTGGTTCAATGGCAAGCGAACAATGCGGCTTTGTTCGGCAATGGCCTGCAAGATGCTTTGCCTAATCCACCACACAGCATACGAGATGAACTTGAAACCGCGAGTCTCATCGAATTTTTCGGCAGCTTTTATCAAGCCCACATTGCCCTCGTTGATGAGGTCTTGCAGGCTTAGCCCTTGGTTTTGGTACTGTTTGGCAACAGACACAACAAACCGCAAGTTGGCTTTGGTTAGCTTCTCCAAGGCTTTTCTGTCGCCTTTTTTGATGCGTTGTGCCAATTCAACTTCCTCTTCTACAGAAATTAGCTCCTCGTGGCCTATCTCTTGTAGGTATTTGTCCAGCGAGTCACTCTCCCTGTTCGTTATCGATTTCGTGATTTTCAGCTGTCTCATTAAGCGTTACTTTTATGCTTGAATGCAAATTTAACGACTTTAAGGCACATCCCCAAATGTTTTTGCTTTTTTTTGTTTAATACGATACATCTTCGTTTGTGCCCGAACATGCTATTTCGAGGTCGTCATGACTTTTACTTAATTTCCCGATATCCATCTTCCCATTGTTTTGTATCGGAATAGTATGTCCTATTATAATCTATAGACATCATAAATGAAACAGTATAACTAGTATCATTTCTTATATCATAATAAAGTGCATTTGAATTCTCCTCTTCTAGAATACCTATTTCATTTAAATCTTTGGGTAAGCGGTGATTTTCCTTTCTAAAAAGCTCTATTTTTTCTACGATGTCTTCTCCCCTTTGAGTTAAGTTTTTCTCCCTTTTACTTGTTATAAAGAAGAATAAAAGCATCGCTAGTATAACTACACTAAGTATTATATATTTTATTATAGTCATGATTATGGATTTTTTCGTGAATACTGGCTAAGGAGGGGCTTGAGGTAAACAAGCAATCTGCCTATGGTTTTCTCATCTCTTGTCTGTTTTATTAGTCTAAATTGGCGGACCCTGACATTCAATTACATTGGATACAGTTCCTATCAACCGCTGTTTGAGGAAATTGCTCCATCTTTCTTGCAACAGCTTTTGCGCCTTTTGAACATTTTTGGCTATAACGCAGTTCAGCTTCTATATATTGTCTACGAGGTCATCTTTATGTTGCGTTTACCTGATGTTGTTCCTTTTGGCCATGAGCAGCATACCTTGCTACCGCGCGCAATGGCGGTCGTAAGCGTACATGCTTTGTATGGCTTGCCCATACACGTATATACGGCATGAGCAGTTTTGTCTAGTTTTTGGTAGATATTTTAACATTATGAGTGCCCTTTTTGTCCGCAACCGCCCACTTTGTCGCAAATAATCGATTCTCGCGAGGTTTGGTTTTGATGCAAGAAGGGGCTAACTGTTGAATGCGGAAAAATGAATTTTTATTTAAACAACCGCCATTTGCACCAGTTTTGGGTGCTATTTGCAGCAAAATGCAGTGCGTTTTGCCGCTAAATGCAGTACAATATGCCGCTAAATGCAATGCGTTTTGCTGCAAAACGCGAGGCAAAATGCTGCTAAATGCAGTGTAAAATGCTGCTAAATGCTAGACGACAAGCATAAAAATGCACTGCTATGGTATAAATATAGCCTCTTCGAACCATTAAAAACATGACTGAAAAGGGCGAAATAGTCGTTAAAAAGTAGCTTTTTGGGGGCTAAAGGCGGGTATTTGGCCTTGAAAAATTACGAGATTGCAATCAAACTAGAAAGGCAAAATGGTGCAAAAAGCAGGTTTTTTCTTAAAAACGGACATGTTGGAAGACGTGAAAGTCCAGAAATTGTGGCTGTTTACCTACTTTTTAACCTATATTTTCGCTAGAACTGAGCGAAAATTGGAAGGACTTTGTAAAATAAAAGATAAGAATTTAAGTTTTTGAGTTGGTGAGTTTTTGAGTTGATGAGTTGATGGGTTTAAGTTTGTGTGTTGATAGGCTTGTGAGTTTGTGAGTTGATAAGCTTGTGAGTTTGGGTGTTTGTGAGCTGATAAGTTTGTGAGTTTGTGTTTTGATTCATTCGTGAGTAGCTGTTTTTTCGTGAGTTTATAAGCAAGTGAGTTGATTTATCCTGCACTTCGTATATGAAGGGGAATGTTTATTTTGTGTCGACATCACAAAGATAACAATCTCCACACAATTTATAAACAAACTACAAGTCAAGCCAACTCCGTTCTATACGTTTTTATTATAATCGAAAAGGAAGGAGTGCTAAGAAGCAAGGAATGAGCTTGTGAGCGAACACTCCTTCGTCTGTTTTAAACCAGAAATCCCCTATATTCCCTCGTCTTACTGTTAAAAATGAAATGTTTTTGACATTTAACGAATGTGAATTTGTAAGTTAAAATAAATAATGTTACTTTTGCATCGTTTCTTAAAAAAGCACAAAGGTGAACAGTGCTTATGAGGCAACGCGCAAGGAAGAAGTTGACAAATCAATGCTTGCCTTAGGCGTGACAGGAGGTTTTATACTTCTCATTCGTCTGCCTAAACAAAACAAATAGCACCTTGCCGTCTTTAAGCATAAGCCCAAACATGCGTAATTTAATGTATCATTATCATATAACAAGCCAAAATAATTAATATTAAAATGAACAAACAGATGAAAAAGACATTGTTTATAGCACTTACAATGTTATCGACTGCTGCGCTTTCGAATGCAAACCCAATAACAAAAGGACAAGCTTTGAATATAGCATCGAAGTACATCAACAACCCAACATTATCGAAGAACACGCCTGTAACGCGCTCTGCACAAGCCAACGAGCAACCTGCATATTATATCTTCACAAGCCCGAGCGATAAAAAGTTCGTCATCATATCAGGAGAAAGCAAACTAAACGAATTGGTTGGCTATGGAGATAACATGTCGAAGAATAGCGACGAGCAGCCACCCTACTTCAAAAAGTTTTTAAACGATTATGAACGTGTGGTGAAAGCCGTACGCAAAAACAACGTACAAACACCTACAACGCAGATGCCCATCAAGCGAAAGGTGGAGCCATTGCTTACTTGTAAGTGGAGCCAGTATTTTCCTTATAACAAGTACACGCTTAAAGTTGATGGCAAAACAACACCAACGGGCTGTGTAGCAACTGCAACAGCACAAGTGATGTACCACCACAAATGGCCCAAAAAACGTCCCACAGGCTATGTTAAAAAAGAGGGCGACGAAGCCAGGAAGAGTCCTACTTATTGGTGGGGTGATATGAAAGACACCTCTAACAAGATGTTTTCAGAACGCTCCAGGCAAGCTGTTGGCGTGCTGATGCGCGACATTGGCAAAGCCGTAAACATGAGGTATTACCACAAAGGGAGCGACTCAAACTTGCAATATGCGTGCAATGCACTTCGAGATAAGTTTGATTATACGGTACGTTTCATTGATAAAGACTTCTTGCCTGCTAACGAATTCCTCAAAGAAGTGATGCAAGAAATATCCAACGGCTATCCTGTTTTGGTTTGCGGAGGTCCACATGCCTTTGTTTACGACGGCTATGATGAGCGGGGTTTTCTACATACCAACTGGGGATGGGAAGGACTAAACGATGGTTATTTTGATATAAACACCGTTTATTTGAATGTTACGGGCTTTGCGCTTAGTGGCACGTTTTGGGATGACATGTCTGTTGTTTTTGCCCATCCCAATGATGGTAAGGCTGTTCCTTTTAAGGAAATAGAACGTGGATTGGATGCTCGCACCACCACTGCATTCACCATTAGCAAAACAGAAGCAACACGAACAGAGAAATTGAGCGCTTCAATTAAAAAGTTAGGCTCATATAGTCCTGTTAAAGGAAAGCTGGGTGTGTTTACTGGTAAGGTTGCACTGGCACTTTATAACCACAAGAACGAACGGGTGAAAATATTTAACTCTGCCAGCGACAACCTAGTTTGGGCATCTATTTTCACCGCTATGAATTTTGATTTGGCTAACATTAGCTTTGAAGGTTTACCCAATGGACACTATCGTTTGGTGCCCGTCTTCTCTGAAATGCTTGATGAACAGACTAAGAAAAACGGCGAGTGGAAACCCATTAACCACGCCAATGAAATGGAAGTTGAACTCACAACAAACGCTGTTCGCATCAACACCAACAACCCCCAAAATGTTGTTACCATTGAAAAGAGGCCAAGTGTGCTTGCTCCTTTCTATGAAGACTCGGGCAAGATGGGCGCTTTTAGTTTCACCATGTATAACCCAGGGCGAGAAGAAGTGCGTGGCGACTTGGTGATGACGCTTAAAAGCCTTGAAACCAATAAGGTTTATAATGCCTTTTTACTTACCCCTAACGTTGTTGCACAACGTCTTGGGCACACCTCTTTCACCATCAACATGCAGGCATTATATAATAATCCTGGCGATTTCGGCAAATTAAAAACTGGTAAATACAGTGTAACCCTATCTATAAAGGTTAAGAAAAAGAATTCGGAATATATTGTTCCCATTACAATGAAAGAGTCTTTTGAAATAGAAGTGTTGCCCGATCCCCACCAAGGAACGATTGAATTTAATTTTGTAGACTTCTTAGTAGATGGTGCTAACGCCAATTACAGCACCTTCCAGCTGAACAAGATAAAAGAAATAGGTTTACAAGTGCATGCCAGGGTGGCCGGATATCAAATCAGAGAAGGTTATCGTGGGCGCATTTATTATCGTTTGCTCGACCTGACAGAAAACAAATGGATTGATTTAGGCTCTGCAAATAATGTTTATCTGCCTTGTGAAAAGCCAAACGATGCAAGCAAAACACGTGTTACTTTTAACGCATCGATGTTGAAACCCAACCGCTCTTACGAAATACATCTTGAAATTGAACGAGGTGGAAAGCGTGAAGACGTTTGGAATCCTAATGCAAAGCGCAATGTGTTCTACACGGTTGACGATTTGAAGACTACTGCAATCGACTCGCTCGAAGCAGATGACAAAGCGCCAAAGCGTATCTTTAACATTGAAGGAGTGCGGCAAACGCAGGCTTGGGAAACCCTTCCAGCAGGCATCTATATTGTAGACGGCAAGAAAGTGATGAAGAAATAAGCCGTAGTTTGCCTCACTTTTAAGCGCAGAAGAAATGATACTAAAAAGGTTGTCTTTATACGCATAAAGGCAACCTTTTGATGTAATTATATCTCAATGAAATATGGTTGCAAGGAAAAAGTTTCGTAAGTGCATGGTAAATTGTTGCACTAAAGCATTGAATTTGCAGAACGAAGGGAAATGAGTTGGTATCGTTTTAAGATCTATTTCTGGGTAACCATTTACTCGTACTGCGAGTAACGTTCCTTCAAATACGTCTCGATCTCATCCTTTGTTAGCATACGCAGCTGCTGGGAAGTGCAAGCCGTGTATCTAGGAGACACAAACAAAGGTTGTGTTGAGGTGCATCGTTTATGCTTATTGTTGTGCAAATAACTGTTCAACTCCAACTCCGAGGGGAATATCTTGTATTCTTTTCTCCCCTTATCGTTCTCTATTTCGTAGATTTCGCAAGGCTTTTGCCAAACCACTTCGGCTGCTCGCAGATACAAAATGGCTACATCAAGCGACTTAAAAGGGAACTTGGCACGAAACCTCCCCTTTGCATCTACGTCTGCACAGATGCATCTGCCACAGCTGTTGCACACATATTGGCGATGATGATGCAAACAATCTTCGGGGTTAAGCAAAGGTGTAGCCCGATTATTGTCGGCATAACATTCCTTACAACCTGTCTTCATTGTGTCTTTTCCTTTTCCGTTTACCATAAGATGCTAAGTTTTTATTCTACCATTTGCAGCAGACTACCGATTTCAGCGGCATGAGTTCGACAATAATACATCACAGAGGAGATGTAGGGAACAAACACCACGATGCCCCAAAACAAACCTTTTGCAGTGTCCTTATAGTCGCCAATGCGATAGAGCATGTAGGTTGCCCAAACTATATTGAGGGTCATGGTGATGTGCGATAACTGTGCAAAGACGTTTGCACCACTCCAAGTGAAGGTAAAAAGCCCCATCGTTCCGAAATAATACATCGGTAACAGGGCGAATGGAAGTAAGGCTGTATTGCCTTTCAACCAAAAGATTGTCACACAAACAAGGTAGACTAAACTTGTAGGCGAACAGGCATTGAAAGCGAGCCACTGGACAAAACCAACTTTCAACGTGAATATAAAATAGCCCGAACCAAGTAGGGTGAGCAACAATAAGGCTGCAGCTAGGGCTACACCAACAGTATTTCTTGCTTTTGTTCCATCCATAAGGCAATTAACGTATGGGAATATACACTTCGGTTTTCAATTTCTCTGCGGAAGTTCGTTGACAGTTGTTCAGATATTTCTCGAACATAGGTTCGTCACGCAGCTCATATTCACTATTAACAAGCCAACGCATAGCCGAATCGTACACGGCAGCGAGGTTGTCGTAAGGGCCTTGATACGCAAACATGGCGTATTTTCCACCAGCAAGCGTCTTGCAACTAACTCCGTCTTGCGGTTTAGCTGGTTTGTGTATGACTAGACATACATCGCTACGCTGTTGGTTCGCTTCGGTAACCTTCGGGTCGTCGTGCGAAATGCAAAGAGTTTCGATTCCTTTTGTGAAAAGTTTCTGCTCTTTCACTACGTGCCACAAACGTTGGTAGGCATCATCGTAGTTCAGCGAACCATATTCGCCCATCAGCGACACGTAGATAAGGCTTTTGTCTTCCTGTATTACCAATTTTGGTGCTTTAAGAGCCAAGTTTTCGTTGATCGTTTCTCTCTTCATGATGTATCTGTTTTTGTCCGTTCTATATTGTGTAGGCGTGATGCCATATCGGCTTTTGAAGGCTTTTGAAAGCGAGGCAGGACTTTCGTAACCGATGTTGTAGGCAATTTCTTCTACCGCAAGCGACGAGTAACGCAACAGCTGGGCGGCTGTTTCTATCCGCAGTCGCGCGATAAAAGCGATAGGCGGTTCGCCTTTTATGGCTTTGAAGATACGGCAGAAGTGAAAGTCGGACAGATTGGCCACGCGTGCCAACGTCTTCACGTCTATCGTTTCGTCAAGATGTGTGGCGATGTAATGGCTCGCCTTATTGATACTTTGTATGTAACTATTATGGGTGATGGTCTTCATACGCACATGAGGTTTATTATGACGGCAAAGTTACAACGCATTTCGCAAGTTCGCTTTTCCTACCTTGCTAATTTACACATTCGTTTTAAGACATCTCCTAGGAAAGAAATAGAAGATCTCAACAAGTTCAACACTAATAACCCACACGTTTGCCACATCAACCACTGTACGGCTAACTCTGGAAATAATAGCGATTCACGGTAGAATTTAAGAGAAACAAAGTGGATGAAGGAAGAACGCGGTAACTATTCAGCGGTATTGACCAATCTGTAT
>NZ_KV814999.1:0-265 GCF_001814145.1 Prevotella sp. HMSC073D09
GGAAGGAGAGTTTGGCGACAAAACACAACAGGCCACAGGTGCGGCCGTTGGTGGCTTAGCCGGTGCATGGGCCGGTGCCGAAATTGGCGCAATTGTCGGCACGGCCGTTTGTCCTGGCGTGGGTACACTCGTAGGCGCAGTGGTAGTCGGTCTCATCGGTGCATTCCTTTGTAGCAGGGGCGGTTCAGCATTGGTGGATAGTATTTTCTAACTTAAATGTCAAGCGTAATTATGGGACTATTTGATGCAATATTTGGAAGTTCAA
>NZ_KV815000.1:0-1688 GCF_001814145.1 Prevotella sp. HMSC073D09
TAGGGTAATTCAGTTAATTCCCTCTTAGGAATCTCTGGAGACTGTCAAATGTCAGATTCTTTTCTTGAAAAGCGTCTTTGGAAGAGTACTTGATGTGCTTTGCGCGCAAAAACTCCCAAATGTCGAGCCGTATGGGCACACCTGTCCCTTCCATACCTGCCTATGGATGGATATAAAATCACCTCATTTTTTTATCAAGCCGCCTTCTTCATGTCCCTGGCCATCTGCCTTGCGGCAAGGACGGCGGCATTTGCCGTATGGATTCCGAAGAAGAGCAGCAATGTTTCGCTGAACATGTTGCGTGCCTTGATGCGCCCAACGGCATAGTGCTGTTTCTGGTTCCCGAAGCTGCCCTCCATTACCGTGGCCCTGAGGGTCCCGATAATCCTCCTCGCCTTCTTGAGGCATCCGGCTTCTTCCTTGGGCCTTGGGCCTTTCCTGACGAAACAGGTCGTTATGCCTCTCTCCGTACACATGGTGCGGTTGGCGTTGTTGGCGTATATGGAGTCGGCACCGACACGTTTGACTTTGACTCCCGTCAGCGATTCCTGATATTCAATGCACCGCTTAAGGCGAATGCCCTCGTTGAAGGCCTCGAAGGAGTGGTGTTCTATAAATGATATGCCGTCAATCTGTATGTTGTTGACCTTTGCCCCAAACTCCACGCGCTTGTTTTCCTTGCCCCTGACGATGGGACGGAGGTACGGGCGGTCGATGCTGACGATGCGGTGCTTGACCTCCTTGCCAGCGAACAGGTCTGACTGTTGGAGGTATACCTCACGCACGGCGGACAGCCGCTTTTCTTGTTCTGCCGACAGGCTGATGCAGGGGCCGTACAACTTGCGGAGGCCGTTCCATTGGAAGCGGAGCTTGGCAAGAAGTTTCAGGAGTCTTCTCCTGAGCCTGCGCGTGGCCGAGCCGGTGTGCTTGCGCTGCTTGGCGTATGCAAGCGTGGCCTTGGCAACATCATTGTACTTGTTTCTCGGAACGCGTTCCGACAACCGCTTGCTCTGGCAGACGAGCAGGTCGTGAAGCCATCGGCAACACTCCCAAAGCAGTTTGACGTCTGTCGGGAAACGCAGGTGGCTCTCATAGCAGGTCGCATCCGTCAGGCACAGGTCCTTGTCCTTGAGGTCGCCTTCCCACCGGGCGTACAATATGCGTTGAAGGCTGTCTATGTCGAGGTGCCTGGCAAGACGGTTGCGTATGGCACTTACAATCTTCCCGTCCTTGATGGGATTGGCAGGGTCTATCAGCACACCGCAGAACATCTGCATGTGGATGCTTCCGTTGAGCAGCTCTATCAGGCCGTCGTCCGACAGGCCCGTGTATGCCTTGAGGAACATGAGGGCGATTTCCCCTTCTGCCGAAAAAAGAGGCTTTTTCCCACGCCTACGCTTATGGGTGCGGGTTGCCAACTCTGCTGCCAACTCCTCAAGTGGGAGCTGGGCACGGATGCGCCCAAGTTCGCTTTTTGCAAAGCTATCGCGATAATGTTGTAAAAAATCGAACTCTGTAAAGGGCAAAGTTGGTGTTATGTCAGAAATTTTTCGTAACTTCACAGCAGTTAATTTTATAAATTTCCCCCGATTCTGCCCGTGATGGGTCGTTCGGGGGTTTTTATGTAAAGGTACAAATAATATATTACACTGACAAACAATTAGTTAGATATTTACTGAATATCCCTA
>NZ_KV815001.1:0-1043 GCF_001814145.1 Prevotella sp. HMSC073D09
CTGAACTTATACGACCGATTCTTAGGGGCAGGGACATTAAACGATATGGTTACGAGTGGGCAGAACTTTGGCTTATTGCAATATTCCCATCACGGCATTACAATATTGATGAATACCCAGCTATCAAGCAATATCTGCTTTCTTTCGGTATTGAAAGACTGGAGCAAACTGGCAAAACACATCTTGTCAATGGTGAGAAAGTGAAAGCCCGAAAGAGAACCAGCAATAAGTGGTTTGAGACACAAGATAGCATTAGTTATTGGGAGGATTTTTCTAAGCCAAAAATCATTTGGAAAAGAATCGGATCTATATTACGTTTTTCTTATGACAGCAAGGGCTGTCTTGGTTTAGACAGTACATGTTTTGCCACAGGTCAGCATATAGAATATTTATGTTGTGTGCTCAATTCTTTAATGGGGCATTATTTGTTGAAGGATTCTCCAAAAACAGGAACAGGGGATTTATTGGTGAGTGTTCAAGCCATTGAACCAGCCTGTATTCCTTATAATAGTCAATATGATGAACGGTTATCCTCTTTACTTACTGCCCAAATTACCAATAGCTCTAATGTGATAGAAAAGGAGATAAACGACATTGTTTTCACAATATACAGCCTATCTCCTATTGAACGAGAATATGTTACACAATTTGTCAAACAATCTCAACAAAGTCAATAGTTGCCCTTTCTTCTGATGAAAGATTATACAAATCAAATAGCATAGAGTCTATTCTCTGTGCTTTTTGTTTTGTATATTCTTTTTGTATATCTTCTACAGCATCTTGAAATTGTAGGTTTTGGGCATCAGAAACTTCATAAACGGGTATTTTGTCAAAGAATATTTTGCTCAACTCTCTCGTTCCGCCTTGTAATTCTGGGAATGAATCTCTAAAACAATACTTGAATAGCGACGAATTGAAAAACGCTGTAAGATATGCCACATACTTCCCAGTAATAATGAAGCATTTCTGATTTGTAAGATACATTTCATTATCAAATACAAATGGCATATATTTAGGGTAATTCAGTTAATTCCCTCTTAGGA
>NZ_KV815002.1:0-3365 GCF_001814145.1 Prevotella sp. HMSC073D09
TTTTCTGAAAAAGATAAGAAAGAGGGAAAAGTCTAGATGACCTCTTTATATTGTTTCGGAAACCCCATCATTTTCTATGATAAAGATGGAAAAGAAGGAGTCTTAACAAAATGGGGAACATCTTTGCAATATGCAGGTGCTGGACTTATGGGTGTAGGACTTGTGGCTATGGGGACTGGAGGTGCTGTAGTTATACCTTCTGCGGGAACTTCAACAGTAGTAGTTATTGGTGGTGTAGAGATATTTTTTGCAGGGGGGACTATATCTATTATAGGTGGAATATTAAAAGCAGTAGATCAAATTGCAGTACCGAGCCAGAACACAAAACAGAAAGACGGACTATATATACAACAAAGTACAGGGAAAAAAGCACAAAATAGCAATAAGAATGAACGTCATGGCGATAGTGGGCGTGCCAAATTAAAAGCAGAGAAACAGATCAAAGATTTGGAACAGAAAGCAAGAGAATCCAAGTCGAAACGGGAGAGAACACAGATTGAAAACAAGATAAGAAATATTCGAAACAATGCTGCAAAGAAACAGCGTGGTGAGGAACATAGTAAAGGAAATAAAAGGTAATATAATGGATACAAGAGGATTGATTCTAAATACTGCATATAACGACTTTATTCTCGGTTCTAATATTTCAAACTATTTATATAAGAACCACACAAAAGAGGTTTACAATGAATTGACATTTACAAATAGTTCATATTATTTTTATGATGATGAAATAAACATTTGGTGCGATGATGATGGAAAGATCAATACGATTCGATGTGCTTCTTCTTGCCTTTATCAGGGAGTAGAATTAATCGGCTTGCCGTTTCAAGAATTATTATCCACAATTCACATTCTTCCCAATAATCATGAGCGAATATATTTATTAGTTAATGGTAGGGGACAAAATCAACACGTTTATGATTTTGAAACAATAGGATTTCAAGTTTGGGTTTGGAGACAAAAAATCAAGACAGTGTTAATTTATAAAGTGGTCGAGGAAACATAATGAAGAGAGAAAACAGAAAAAACATGATCGGCTCCGCCATTTATCCCAATGCCTTGCAGAATGGCAAATGCAGGTTCTACGTAGAAAAGCGAGTGATACGTGTCGCATGGGGATTTCGCAAGCTGTTCCTCAATGTAAAACATGTAGATGACACGCCGAGACATCCTGCAATATTTCGGCAGTCGGGTCACTTACTATAGCTACATGAACGGATAACTCACCCTTACGCCCGAGCAACAAGAGGACATTCTAAACATCTTTCGTGCGTATGACTACACCGAAGAATCGGACTTCGACAACTACATCGACCGTTATGCGTATGAATAGAATCGTGTCTCAGAAAACTTTCAAGCGTTGGAACACACTGTTTCATTCTTTGAAACTCACAATTTCATCCATTCTCAAAATTCACAAAGACCATATACGGTTTCCCAAGTTAGGACATCAAAAGCTTTAAAAAGAAAAAAGACACGCAAATGAAAATCATTTTATTAATATTTACGGTATTATTACCTTGTAAGACGAATACTCAGAGTACACAAGACAGTAGTCTATATAGCAATATAAAATATGTAAATGGAAAATACGAGCGAGAGATAGAATGCGTATTTCAAGGGATTGGTAAGAATCCTATAGACGGAGATACGCAAGGAATGGCCTCAGCCATAAAAAAAGAGATTAAAGAGATTCCTAAAAGTTCAGTTTCGCTTGTTTATAAGGGAAAAGAATATTACATTAGCATAAAAAACAAGTGTGATACAAGAGGTATCCCATATGGTGAAAAAATAAAGATAAGAATTATCTATTTTGAGAAATTACGACAGCCGTATGATTTTACATATCCTTTTGCCATCATAACAAAGATTGAATCATGTCGCATGAAAAATAGAAGTGTCACAAATAGATTACGACAAAGGCGGCCACACCGTATACATCCGCATGGGAAATGGCACGGAAAGCACGTACGCTGACGACCACCAGCGCAAGCTGTTGTAGGGCATGTTGCTCATGGCCAACTGGGACTGCATCATGGACACGCAATTGTGCAGCATGGGGATTCCGTAAGCTGTTTCTCAACGTAAAGCACGTGGACGACACTCCGATACGCAGAGAAATCCATCAATACCTCGGCAGTTGCTCCACCTACTATCGTTACATGAACGGACAGCTCACCCTCACGCCCGAACAGCTAGAAGGTGTTATAAATATCTTCCGCGCATAAGCCTATACCGAAGAATTGGACCTCGATAACTACATTGACCGTTACACATATGAATAGATTAGAGCCTCTGAAAAATTCCAAGCATTGGGATCTACAGTTTCATCCTGTTAGAAAAAATAAAGGACATCAAGTAAAGGAAAATGGCAAAAAATAAAATAATCAAATTAAGTACTATTATCGGGACTTTATTTCTAATTGTTATGTGCTTTAATGGTCCCTTTTTTATTGATTTGTCTAAAGAGAAAAATAATATGACAATTAAAGACAAATTGGATACAAAGCGTACAGTATTGTCTTCTCTATTCAATGCTAAGGCAAACTCAAGACTTTCTGTGTATATTATTTGGGACTCGTATGATGTTAAGAATTTACCTAAGGAGATACCGCGCCACAAAATTCTTTATACAAAAAATAATTATCTCATAAAAAGATTATTGCAGGTGCCTTTTTTATACACAGGAGGAGATATGTCTACACTTAATAGCAGACTTGTTATAATTCAAGATGGATATAAATTATATGAGAGTCGAATTATATTAAGTAAGGAAGATATTGGTTTGCAAAATAATATCACAGGGTGGATTGTGCCTGAAAAGAAAAATGATTTAATTTCGATAATTTCAAGGTTTAGCAAATATAAATATCCATTTCTCGTTGTTAAATAGCTAATTCGTTTTGACTTTTAATGTTTCTACAAATTGAGAGGAGTTTGTTGTCCTTGTGACGCCAACACAAGATAAAAACTCCTGTCATATACGAAGTGCAGGGTAAAACAGCTCGCTGGCTGATAAACCCATGAAAGTCCAACTGCTCACGAATACATCAACTCACAAACTGACCAACCCACCAACTCATAACCTCATCAACTCACAAATTCATCAACTCATCAACTCATCAACTCACAAACTTACCACCCCACAAACTCATAACCTCATCAACTCAAAGCCTCATCAACTTAGAAACTCAAATTGTTTCTTTTGTTTTACAATGCCGCTCTAATTTTCGCTCCGTTCTAGCGAAAATTGGGGTTAAAAAGTAGGTAAGTGGCCACTATTTCTAGCCTTTCACGTCTTTTATTTTGTCCGTTTTTAAGAAAAGATCTGCATTTTGCACCATTTTACCTTTCTAGATTGG
>NZ_KV815002.1:3465-4207 GCF_001814145.1 Prevotella sp. HMSC073D09
TGCATTTTGCACCATTTTACCTTTCTAGATTGGTCGCCACCTCATATCTTTATTACGCCCAATTACCCACTTTTTACCCCTAAAAACTCACTTTTCAACCACTATTTCGCCCTTTTCGGCCATGTATTTCATGGTTCTAAAAGGTTTTATTTATACCATTGCAGCGGATATTTATGCTTTTCGCCTCGCATTTTGCAGTATTTAGCACTGCATTTTGCACCATTTTATCTTGCGTTTAGCACCAAAACGCATTGCGTTTAGCGGCATATTGCACCGCGTTTAGCACCAAAACGCGTTGCATTTTGCTGCAAATGGCCCAAAAACGGGTGTTGGTGGCGGTCAGCTTAAATAAAAATTCATTTTGCCTGCATGCACAACCTACCCCGTTTTGCACTAAAACAAACCTTCGCGAGAATCGATTTTTTGCGCAAAGGTGGACGTTTGGTGGACGAGAAGGGCACTTTTTGTGTTATAATTCTTACTGAAAATTAGACAAATGACGATAAGGCCGCATACGCGCCTTTGTGCAACGGCACGGAAAAACACGTGCGCTTGCTACCGCCAGCGCGAGCGGTTGTAGGGCATGCAGTCCACGGCCAACTGGGACTGCACCATGGAAACACAGAAGTAATCGGGCATTGTCAGCTAGTTTTCAACTTGTAGGGCATGGGTTGAATGACTTCCACCAGGTTACTTCTTGAGACATAACCACGTTTTGCCACAGACAAATGGGGCAGAATTT
>NZ_KV815002.1:4307-6446 GCF_001814145.1 Prevotella sp. HMSC073D09
CGTTTTGCCACAGACAAATGGGGCAGAATTTCAGATTTTATCGTATCTTTGTCCAGTAAAATTCAACAATTCTAATGATGGAAAGGCTTGTTTGGGAGGGGTTTCGGAGTAAAATCCCAATGGTAATATTTAGTTGCATGATATCTCTCTTAGGTTGTACCCCCAAAAAGGACAAACGTATTGTAGGTGGAGATATTATAGGACATTGGCGGGCTGTGGACAATGATTACAGAACTGCTACATATGCAAACTTATTCTTTTACCGAGATTCTACAGCCGTTTTTGATTGTATCTCAGATACCGTCATGTTTTTACGTTATAAGCTCGTCAAAGACACCTTAATTATAATAGATGAGAATAAAGTATGTACAAAAGATCCCATTCAAACACTTAACTCCAAAGAATTGGTTCTAGAAAGTTTGAAAGACTTGGAAAATAAGCAATGTTTCATAAGAAACGAAACATCTGGCGAACAGTTTGATAGTTCCATTGTGAGGGAATTCATGTGAATGTGTATCTCATGCCCATAAAATAAAATACGATCCGTGGACAATATTTGGATGCAGCGAACGTCATAACATCGAAGGCGTCCGAATAGTCGAAGAACCTCAGGGGGGCAGCAACCACCCCACCGCTCCCACGCAGATAGGGCATGAGCATTATACTTACGATGCCAATGGTAACCCAACACTGGTGGAGAACGACAGTCTGAACAGCGAGCGGAGAATGTATTGGGACGATGACAACCGCCTGATGGTTTTGTTGGACAACGGGTAAGACAAGCCGATACACCTATAATGCTGCCGGCGAGCGTATCGTCAAGTGCCACAGTGACTAATAGATTTCACTAAAGATGTAGAAGTTATCAAAACAACAAAAGATTTAGATTTGTATCGATATTTTGGTGGAAATGCTGCGGCTGTTGGTTCCTATCTTTCAAATGGACCAATTGGAAAATTTATTGATAGACGCGGACTTGCGCTGAGACCAGAATGGAATAATACGATGGAAGGTATTGCGGAAATACAAGTTCCTAAAGGTTCTATTATGATAAAAGGAACCGCAAAGTCACAGGGGGGACAATGGATCGGAGGAAGGACTCAGTATTTTACGGTGGATAAACTGAATAGGGTTAAATAGAAGTCTTATGAATAAAAATATTATATATGCAGAAATGGGGAATCCTTGGCAATTCCCTTCATTTTATGAAGTCGCTTCTTGTAAAATTCTATTTATGGATCTACACAATTTCGGTAAGGAAGGGCCTCTGTGTGGAAAATTGTTTATAAATGGAGTACAAATCATGACTCCTCATCATGATGGTTTTGGAGGGCCGATTATAATAAGTGATAATTATATTTATTTACCTCTTTATCACATGATAATAAATAACAGGTCGAACTATTCAAGGACTTACGTTGCAGAAATAGATATTTCAAAAAAGTCATATCGGATAATAGGGAAAAGGGTCGAATATGCGGTTGTTTTCCTTGATTCTATGGTAAACGACACGTTGTATTATTATAATTATTCGAGAAAGGATGATAAATGGCTTAGACGTATTAATGTTTATTCTGTAAATAGGCCATGGGGTTGGAGTGAGAGATTCTTTCATTTCTATCATGAATTATTATTTTTCTTTCGTGATTTATTTTAATAAGCCATATACAATTATTCTGACTACAACTTGCTGTAGCACACCATAATGGCGAGCGTAGCGGATATTCGTACTTTTATCTACGATACCCCCTACGACAGCAGGAATGGCGTGCGCAACATGACCTATCATTACAATGCGGCAGGTCAAATAGTTCGCCTTTCGGGCAATAAACAGGGGCGTGAGAGCGTTATTGTTGACAGGATAGGTTACGGCAAGGACGGGCATACCGTCTATACCAAGCTCGGCAACGGCACGGAAACGACCTACACCTACGACAAGCAGCGTGAACGTCTGCAGGCGATGAACCTTACGGCGGACGGTAGGGCTGTGATGGAAAACAAGTACCAATACGATGCTGTGGACAATATCTTGGGTATTGCCAATGCCGTAGACCCGACGCAGGCCGCTAGTAATAACAACAATAGTAATAACAATAGTAATAACAATAACAGCAAAGCGAAACTTGGCGGTGCTTTCAA
>NZ_KV815003.1:0-316 GCF_001814145.1 Prevotella sp. HMSC073D09
CTCTCCTCTAAAATCTTCGTATAAAGGCTATAAAAATGCTCATTTATCTTGCGTATTTCAGATTTTCTTTGTACCTTTATACCTATGAAAGAGCAAGTTACGGACATATCAAAAGTGTTACAAGACATGACGGAAGAGATGCGGCTGTTGCGTGAAACTGTCAACCAGCAGTATGCCGAGATTGTCAAATTGAACCGTAACATAAATGCTCTGAACCTCCAAATCCGCAAGAAAGATACGGAACTTACAAACTTGCGGGAACGCTTGGCCAAGTATGAAAAACCTGACAAGAACTCTAATAACAGCAGCACTCCGC
>NZ_KV815004.1:0-300 GCF_001814145.1 Prevotella sp. HMSC073D09
AGGACACGGCCTTTGGGAAGTAGCTTGCCAGATGTTCCTTGATGAAAAAGAGGTAATAGTGCTTGAAGTTGCGGAATGAGCCAAAATGGTAGCACAGCAGGATGGTCATGATTTCGCTCTTGGACATTTGCCCTTTGCGGTTTCTCATTCGCTTATATCCCTCGTCTATGGGGGCGATATGGAGATTTTTAGTTAATTCGGCATCTAAATTCTTGCAGAACTCATCCAATACACAGAAGATTTCAGTAACTTAGTCAGTGGTAATCATCGCTATATATGTTTGTAAGTTATTGATTTTCA
>NZ_KV815005.1:0-272 GCF_001814145.1 Prevotella sp. HMSC073D09
AATGCAGGGACTACATTTTCAATTTCCTTGTAAATCCGATGATACCCTCTGACAATAATGGAAGCGAACGGGGAATACGCAAGCTAAAAATCAAACTGAAGAACTCATGCACATTTCGTTCCGACTTCGGAGCAGACGCTTTTCTTGAACTTCATTCGATTGTAGAAACAGCTAAGAAGCACGACAAAACTCCATACAATGCGATTCAAGCCTTATTTAAGGTTTGATGAATTGGTATGCACTGTATATATCGGGTATCGCTGAATAGTTAC
>NZ_KV815006.1:0-1221 GCF_001814145.1 Prevotella sp. HMSC073D09
CACTGTATATATCGGGTATCGCTGAATAGTTACGTTTTATAAGGCTTCCATTAAAGTAGTAAGTGAAGATAGGATAAAGGGGTTATTATTAGAACTTACCAAGAATAGAGAAATAATATTACAACACAAGAAGTATTCTATTCCCAAAAGTAAGGCTAAAAAAATACAGGCGACCTTAGAGGAATCTCATAATCGTTTTCAGAGGATAATAAGAATTTTTGAACCATTCTTTTCGGTTTCAAGCGTTGTAGAGAAATGGTTGATTGATGCTATGATGTGTTTCTTTGGAACATTCTCTGACGATTGGATTTCAGATTTGTGCTATAAGGCCGGGACGATTGCGCGAAGAGAAAATAGTATATTAGATGTAATTCAAAAAAGGACAGCTAATAACAATGAATTAAATAAGCAGGATAAGGAAACTTTACCCAAGAAATTTCTTCAGATGATTCTCATGCGAGAACCAGACGTTACCAATTTTTTATGGGAATATGGTACGTCAGCGTTTTCTGCGAAGTTAATTAAGAATTCATATACAACAGATGATTTAACTCTTGAAACTTTCAAAGATAGTTATTGTATTTTAGATACCAACATCTTAATGCATATCGGCTTAGAATCAAGCGAATATTATACATCGTTTAAGGTTCTTGAAAATATTTTTAAAGAATTGGGAATTAATGTGGGGATATTGCACATAACACAAAATGAATATTTAGCTGCAGTTCGAAGTAAAAAAGAACAGGTGATGAACCTTGTCGCGAAATATGAACAAGAAGTTTTAGAAGCCTCTAATGACCAGTATTTGAAAACTGCTATAAAAAGGCATTGCCAAACAGAAGAAGATTATAAACGTTTTTTCTCTTGTATTGAGCACGTCCCTAAATATATCTACAAAAATTCTCAAATATTTCTCTATGATGATGACCAAGCATTAGAGGATAAAATAGCTAAAGCTCAATCTGATGAGACAAAACTATCAGAACTAAACTCTATTTATAAAAGTGTAACAGGAAGGGATAAAAAGGAATATGCATTATTGCATGATGTAGGCTTAATTAACGGAGCGCATTATTTGCGGGAAAAAGGAAAATACTTTATTCTCTCTCAGGAAGTTTCTGTGAACACATATGCAAAGAAAAAGCCCTTTGTAAATGAGCTGCCAATAGCTATGCGAATTCAGACTCTACTTAGGGTAATTCAGTTAATTCCCTCTTAGGA
>NZ_KV815007.1:0-276 GCF_001814145.1 Prevotella sp. HMSC073D09
AATGCGGAAGAGGCAAAGGGAGAGAATCAACTCCGAAGCGGAAACTCCGTCGTGTTTCTCCAATGACAGGCGAGACAACAGGTGGCCGATGCCAAACTTGCCAAAAAGATGAAATAAATCATCGCTCATTCGGCTTTTAACACTCAAGAGTTTGGATAACTCGCTTATTTTCTCTATTTTTGCTTCCATAACAGTTTTGTTGTTTTGTCTTTGAAATCAGTTGTTTTGCGATTACTAATTTACAAAGAAAATTCGACAAACTGTTATTTTTCTATC
>NZ_KV815008.1:0-7299 GCF_001814145.1 Prevotella sp. HMSC073D09
GCGTTAGCCATTTTTTCACCCTTTCACCCTTTCATTATGTCCCATTACATTCATCTTCGGAACCTACATTTCCACGCTTATCATGGCGTGATGCCCCAAGAACGAACGGCGGGTAACGACTATGTTGTGAACCTTCGTGCCGAATATCCCATCGAACAAGCCATGCAGAGCGACGATGTGGCCCACACATTGAACTATGCCGAGGTGTACGCCGTTGTTGAAACAGAGATGCAAAAGCCGTCGTGCCTACTCGAAAACGTGGCCTATCGCATCGCCCAACGGCTCTTTCGCGACTTCCCCCGAATACGTTCGATACGACTTGAAGTGGCTAAACAAAACCCGCCTATGGGCACTTGCGGAGGGCAAGCAGCCGTAGAAATTCAATTAAATAATGATAAAAGCCAGTGAGAAGGGCCTTAATACGGCCTTTTTTCTGTATTTTTGCATAAACAAAGCCGTTAATCGGCAGCTCAGGATACACAAGGGCGGGTTCTGAAACAGTCCCCTTGCTGGATTTTTAGGTTTTATCTGGGCAGATTTCGCTTAGTTCTTGAAGGGGCATAAAACAGACCTTGCCGCAAAAAAGAACGAACGAGGGATGGCAGAAAAAGCAGAGATACAGTGGAGAGCGAGGCTCAATGCAGACTTGGAATGCAACGAAAACTTTTAGGACAAGCCCCAAATGTAACATGATATCGATGATACGGCTCTTCAAATCAGCGTGTATGAACAAAAAGATTGCCGCCCTCTTTGCCCTGTTACTCCTTCTGCCGTTTGCCGCAAATGCAGCAGGCAAGAGGTTCGTGTTGGTTATCGACCCTGGGCATGGTGGCAAAGATGCCGGCGCATTGGGTGCTTTCTCGAAAGAAAAAGACATAAACCTGAGCGTGGCTATGGCCTTTGGAAGGCAGGTACAGCGTAATTGTCCCGACGTAAAGGTGATTTATACGCGTACAACTGATGTTTTTATTGGACTGAAAGAACGGGCCAACATCGCCAATAAGAATAAGGCCGACTTGTTTATATCGGTACATACCAACGCTTTGCCTGGCGGAAAGCAGGCCTATGGCATGGAAACTTACACCCTGGGAATGCACCGGGCCGGCGACAATCTGGACGTAGCTAAGCGCGAAAACGCCGTTATCTTGATAGAAAAAGACTATAAACAAAGCTATCAGGGCTTTAACCCTAACTCTTCGGAGAGCTATATCATGTTCGAGTTTATGCAAGACCGCAATATGGCCAACAGCGTAGACTTGGCCAAGATGGTGCAACGCGAAACGTGTTCGGCAGCCAATCGTCCCGACAAGGGCGTGCATCAGGCGGGGTTCCTCGTGTTGAGAGAGACGTCGATGCCTAGTTGCCTCATCGAACTGGGCTTTATCACCACGCCCGACGAAGAGCGGTTGCTCAACGACAAGGCGCGCGTGGAGAACATCGCCACAGGTATTTATCGGGCGTTCGTGAACTATAAGAACAAGTACCACAATGGAGTGGTGGTGCCTTATAAGCCTGCACCCGTGTCAACGCCTGCCGTTCCCGACGTTGTTCCCGATGTGTTCAGGTCTAACGATGTGCCTGCAACGCCAACTAAGCCTGCACCGCAAGCTACAAGAAGGGTGGGGCGTACATCGTCTGAACCGCTAATACGCGATAGTGCAGCTGGCAGGACAGTGCCGCAAAGGGCGCAGGCCGGCAACCAAGGCACAACAGAACACCCAACGGTGTCTACGTCCGAACCAAGGCCAAACGAAGAAACAAGGTTGCCAAACGTAACGTCGGGAGATGCCGAAGAAAAGATAATATCCTTCGGCGAAACGGCCGTGGTACCCATCTTTAAGGTGCAAATCATTGCCAGTCCCACGCGCATACGTCGCAACAGTCCGCAATTTAAGGGACTGAAAGACGTGGGATATTTCAGAGAGAACGACATGGTGAAGTACACTTATGGTGCCTCGGCCGACTATAACGAGATAAACCGACTGCGGAAGAGCATAGCCAACAAGTTCCCAGATGCGTTCGTCATCGCCTTTAAAGACGGTGAGCGCATGGATGTGAACAAAGCCATACGCGAGTTCTCGGTTAACAGACATAAAGGAAACAAATAATTAAATATGAAAATCTTTACGAGAGAGGTAAAAATCGCCCTTGTAGCCATTGCCGGAGTGGTGATATTGTTCTTCGGCATGAACTTTCTGAAAGGGTTAACCTTATTTTCCAACGATACAGGCTATAAGGTAATGTTCAAAGATATAACCGGTTTGTCTAGCTCAACGCCAATCTATGCCAATGGGTTTGCTGTGGGGGTGGTAACCGGCATCCAGTACAACTACGACCAAAAGGGAGACATCGTGGTTACGATAGACCTTGATAAGAATATGCGCGTGCCGCAAGGAAGTACGGCCGAGATAGAGAGCGACTTCATGGGAAACGTGAAACTAAACCTTATTCTTGCTCCCAATAGCGGTCGGTTTCTTAGTCCTGGCGACGTGATACAGGGCAACGTAAGCAAGGGAGCATTGGCGCAGGTGGCCGACATGGTGCCATCTATCGAGCGATTGTTGCCCAAACTCGATTCCATTTTGGCTAATGTGAACGCTATTTTGGCCAATCCCGCCATCAACCAGTCGTTAGACAACGTGCAAGGGCTTACCGCTAACCTGCGCACCACTTCGCAACAGCTCAATGGTTTGGTGGCTGGTCTTAACCGAAGTGTACCTGCTATGGTGGGAAAGGCCAACAAGGTGTTGGACAATACCAACACGCTGACCACCAACTTGGCTGCGCTAGACCTCGACGGGACGATGCAACAGGTGAACCGAACCTTGGCCAACGTGGAGGAAATGACACAAAAGCTTAACAGCAACGAGGGCTCGTTGGGCTTGCTGATGCGCGACCCAACCCTTTACAACAACCTCAATGCAACGCTGATGAGTGCCGACTCGCTGCTTATCAACGTTCGCCAACACCCCAAACGCTACGTGCACTTCTCGCTCTTCGGGCGTAAAGACAAGTAGGGCTTTGAGTTTGTTAGGTTATAGCGTTGCAGCGGTTGTGCGGTTTTGAGTTCACAACCTCACCAACTTAACATCCATAAACACATCTCCGCCACCATTCTGCAAAGCTAGAGTGGTGGCGGTTGTGTGTCTTAGGGGGTGGTTGATACAAGTATTTGCCACGTCGTTAGCTAAGTTATGGCAAAGCATATCATACCCCCATATCCCCTTGGAGAGGGGTTGTGGGGTGAGGCCAGAACTCATGCGCGTTCACTTATTTGTCCTTAATATTCTCCTTGAATTCACCTGGTGCAATGTTTCACAAGTTTTGCAAAACCTTTCACGTCCTTAATCTTCTTCAAAAACGGCCTGTAATTTGCCAAAACCAATTTTTTTTGCGATATTTGCAGTAGATTTCAGAGACCGCGGCACGCCATGTGCCGAAAAACCAACAACAGTATAGATATAATGGACGTAACTCCCGATAAACATTGGGAAGCAGCTCTTGCGCTCATTGCGCAGAACGTTTCTCCACAGCAGTTTGACACCTGGTTCAAACCTATTGTCTTCGAATCGTTTAACAACGAAACGAAGCTTTTGGTGTTACGTGTGCCAAGCTCGTTTGTGTACGAGTATATCGAAGAACATTATATCGATCTGCTAAGCAGGGTGTTGTTCTCCGCTTTTGGTCAGCGCATACGCCTTACTTATAGGGTGGTGGTGGATAGCGAGCACAAAAAGACTCAAGACATCGAGGCCGACCCGGCCGAGGCGCACGCTACGCAGGCCGCCAAAACATGGGGCGCAAAGCAGAAAGCTGTGGAAGAACCGGCCAAGGAGCAGGAACTAGACCCGCAACTTAACCCACACCAAACTTTCTCGAACTACATCGAGGGCGAGAGCAACAAGCTGTCGCGTTCCGTAGGGCTGTCTGTTGCCGAGCATCCCAACACCAATCAGTTCAACCCCATGTTTATTTATGGGCCGTCTGGCTGTGGAAAAACCCACCTCGTAAACGCCATAGGCGTGCAAACCAAGCAGCTGTACCCCCAGAAAAGGGTGCTGTACATCAGCGCGCACCTCTTTCAGGTGCAGTTTGTTAACGCCGTGTTGAAGAACGCCACCAACGATTTCATCAAGTTCTACCAAACCATCGACATGCTTATTGTTGATGATGTGCAGACGTGGGCCAGTGCAGATAAAACCCAAGAAACGTTTTTCCACATATTCAACCACCTCTTTCGCAACGGCAAACGCATCATCTTGGCTAGCGATCGCCCGCCCGTTGAACTGAACGACATGAGCGATAGGCTTATCACACGTTTCTCGTGTGGCATCATTGCCGAACTAGAAAAGCCCAATGTGCAACTCTGTGTAGACATATTGAACGCCAAAATACGACGCGACGGACTGAAAATACCTGCCGAGGTGACGCAGTTTATTGCCGAAACGGCTAACGGAAGTGTGCGCGACTTGGAAGGGGTTATCAACAGTTTGATGGCTTATTCGGTGGTGTATAACAGCGACATTGACATGCGGTTGGCCGAAAGGGTGATTAAAAGGGCTGTGAAGGTAGACGATACGCCACTTACCGTAGACGACATTTTGGAGAAGGTGAGCAATCATTTCAACGTTAGCGTGTCGGCCGTGAGCAGCAAAAGCCGCAAGCGCGACTTGGTTGTGCCGCGCCAAGTGTCGATGTATTTGGCTCAGAAATACACCAAAATGCCTGCCAGCCGCATAGGAAAACTTGTTGGCGGGCGCGACCATAGCACCGTGTTGCATAGTTGTGCGCAGGTTGAGGCGCGCCTTAAAACCGACAGCCTTTTTGCTGCCGAGGTGGAAAGCATCGCCACATCGTTTAAGCTGAAAGGATAGGGGAGAAATTGTTTTTTTCTCCCCGATACAGATATTACTTGTTGGTAGAGATAATTTTTTCGCGAAGGTAAAACCAAAGATGTTTTCTAGCCACACTTGAAAGGCGCACATTTGTAATTGCTTATCAGTATTTCGCGAGGCTCTTTCCCCGCCAAATAGTGCTATTTCGTAGGCTTTATTCTCAGTGTCACTTCTGCATAGAGGTCGGCACACCCCGCAATCATCAGTAGATGGCTCTTCGATAGAGGCATGTCTTCGTTGTCTATCTCGCATTTGTACACATTATATTGCATGCTGCCTTTGCACGTTACGAACCATTTAATGGTATGCGGCTCATCGTTGCCGAATAGTTTTTTGCTTATAAATTCAAAGATATACGTTTCACGTCCCCAAAAATCTTCCTTCCAAATCCGCATGTCAGTGGCAGATACATTCAATGTTGTTCCCCCGAGAAAGTTGGGTATGGTATTTTCTTTTATGTACGCCCATCTGGTTCTGTTAATTTCCAGGGGTTTGAGGTCGCTCCCTCTATAAACACGCACTTGGATGTCTTCCTTTTTAGCATTCCATGTTTCGGGCTTTGTGTTGTCGATGATGTTTAGAGAGTCTGCAATGTTTGTGCCTTTGGGGCTTTCGAACCTGATGCTTACCCTAAAAGGGTCTACAACATGAGGGCCGTCTTCATCCGAACACGAGAGTAGTGTACATATACAGATGCAAAGCATGGCTTTTGTCCATATTGTTTTTATATAGGTCTTCATGATTGCTGCATTTTAATTGTATGTGAAATTGTGTTAGTGCTTTGTAAACGTGGCATACTTCAACAGATATTTATAATTAGTGCGTGTGCTTTCTGCGTTGTCGTTGTATGGAGCTGGAGTATCTGTGTTAAAAACATTGTCCGAGAGGTATCCGTTGTCTTTCTTGTCTGTGGCATTTGTTTCCACTTGTTGCGTATTTTTTGGGTTAGCTCACCCATGTTTTCTTCACTTGTTTTAGAACAGGCCACAATGAATATCCCTCCCAAGCAGTAAAGGATTGTTCGTTTGATTGAAAATTTGTTCATGTTCTTTGGTTTTAAAGTGTTGACACAGCAAATTTAAGTAAAATATTTTTACGCGCCAAGCGTTTAATAAAGTTTCTTTCGATTTATTTTTAATTTCCTGTTTTGTCTTCCGATTTACAACAAAAATGTACTAATATTAATAAGATTGTTGTGCATTGTGTGTGCCGCGATGGGGTGTAATAATGAAAAATAACTGTGTTTATCCTGCTCGGATGCTGAAAAGATGGTCTAGTAAGACGTATAGATATTGTTCTAAAAATATTGATGTTTGGTAAAACCTTTCTTATTGTTCTGAGGGGGGGAGGTATAAAATAACAGCCTTTTTGAAAGATAATTTGTTGCTTATCCAACCATATTCTATGAAAATGATGCTTTTTGGTGGTGGTTACTATTCGATACTAAAAGTAAACTATTATAGAGAAGCAAGGTGTGTGTTACCGATGAATAAAGGTGGTGTAGCTTGCAGTCTGTTGTTATCGGCTGGCGGAATTAATTCGTACACTCGTCAACTCGTAAAGCTACAAGCTCGTTAACTTAAAAAGAAATGTCCACTTTTCAGTGTAGTTTTTAACATTATGAGTGCCTTCTAAACTCACCAACTGCCCAGCAGGCTGCAAAAAAACGATTCTCGCGGAGGTTGGTTGTGATGCAAAAAGGGGCTAGTTGTACATGTTGGCAAAATGAATATTTATTTGGAACGACCGCCATTTGCACCAGGTTTTGGGCTATTTGCCGCTAATTACACTGCGTTTTGCTGCTAAATGCACTGCGTTTTGGTGCTAAACGCAGTACGTTTTGGTGCTAAATACAGTGCGTTTTGGTGCAAAACGCAGGGTAAAATGGTGCAAAACGCAGGGTAAAATGCGGCTAAATGGAAGGTAATAAGCATAAAAATACACCGCAAATAGTATAAACAAACCTTTTAGAACCATGAAACACATGGCCCAAAAGGGCAAAATAACCATCAAAAAGTGGGATTTTAGGAGCTAAATGCGTGTAATTGGGCTTGAAAAATTACGAACATTCAACCAATCTAGAAAGGCTAAATGGTGCAAAATGCAAGTGGATTTCTTAAAAATAGACACATGGGACAGTGCGTAGGTCGTAAACTTGCGGCCAATTACCTACTTTTGAGCCTTAATTTTCGCTAGAATGGCATGGAGGTTGGGATGTGTTTTGTAAAATAAAAGCATCATATTTAACAATGGGAACTTGTTGAGAAGGGTTTGAAAGGGTACGTTCCAAGCACCGCTTTGGCTTTAACCCAAATCAGTCGTTAGAACGCTTACAACATGTTTTATGTTGTTTTCATCACTTCCTGTCCATCTTTTGTTTGCTTGTCGGCATCTTGCCTGTCTT
>NZ_KV815008.1:7399-33818 GCF_001814145.1 Prevotella sp. HMSC073D09
TTTGTTTGCTTGTCGGCATCTTGCCTGTCTTATTCTTTTGTCGTAGTACACTACGCCTTCAAGAGTAAGATAGGCAATGTGCTCAACAATACACAAAATCTAAACGGCTCTAACGATCGATTTGGGTTTAACGCTGCTTTCATCCGCAGGAAACTTTTCTCGCTCTTGTGCGCGTATGAATGTTCGTACAAGGTGAGAAATGTTCTTGATGATGCGTGCAAAATAAAGGGGCGTGCCCGATAAGGCCGCCCCTTTGTTTGCTTGCCGTTAGCATTTTACAACTATGCTTGTTCGGATGAAGTTGAATGGCATAGCGTTTTTAAAACATGTAAGCAACAGAGGCAGAGAAAAGGTTCATTCTTGAATTGCCAAAAGATGAACTGAATTTGTTGAAACCCCTGTCGTACCCTAGCATAAACTGATACTTGTCTTTAACTTCTATTCCGAAACGGAGACCTGCTCCCCAACTGAAACGGTTCTGTATCTTTCTGCTAAGTGCATCTTTTGCAGTGAAGATATTGTCGTAAATGGTTCTTTTCTCGTTCATCGAAAAGTGCGTTTTCTCGCCATGACAATGTTCGAGCAAGCTCGACATTGTTCATTTGGCTTAACGAAAACGTTGCATTAAGTGGATATGTTGGCCAACTTTGCATAGTTTAACGATTTGGCGGGGCGCATTGAACCTGAAACAAGCAATGTTGAGATAGTCAGAACCTTGCATCGGCACACGCTTTTGTTATGTTGTTTAGGTGTGTTGGGCGTAAGACAGATGGTGGCAGCCAGCTGGGCAAACAACATGCGCCAACTACTGCTAGTGGTAGTTGGCGCATGTGTGCGTTAAGTGGGGCGTATAAGGTTCTATACGCTGTTTTTTATTTCTCTTTTTCATTGATAATCGACACGCAGAAAGTGCCGATAATAAGCATCGCGCCTGCGGCCATCATCATGTGGCTTTGCACGCTGCCCAGCAGATGTAGCAACGTGCCACCCAAGGCGGCGGCGATGATTTGGGGTACGCAAATGGTGCCGTTAAACAGACCTAGGTATGCGCCCATGTGTCCTTTACCTTCCAAGGCGTTGGTTACGAAGGTGAAGGGCATGGCCAATGTGGCGGCCCAAGCGCAGCCAATGAGAATGAAAGGAACGAACATGAGGTACTTGTCGGTGATGTAGGGTACCATCAAAAAGCCGATGCCGCCCAGCAATAGCGAAAGGCCATAGGCCGTTTTGCGGTTGCGGATGTTGGGTAACACCACTGCCCATAGCACGCTGCCAATGGCTTGAATGGCGAAAAGTATGCCCACCCAGTTGCCTGCCTCTTGGTATTGGGGCGTGCTGGTGGCCGAATGTAGCTGCATGTCGACGCCCCAAACGGTGTCGGCGATAGAGCCTGTGGTGTAGGTCCACATGTACATAAAGGCTGCCCAGCAGAAGAATTGCACCAATCCTACGGTCCAGAACGTCTTTGGGGCGTTGCGCAGGAGGGCAAAGACGTTGGTTTTCTCCTTGTCGAGTGGCTTTTCCAGTTGGTTGTATTCGGCATATTCTTTCGGGTTCCACTCCTTAACCTTCAATGTGGTGTAGATAACGCAGAGTATAAGTATGGCTGCGCCCACGTAGAAGGACCAAATAACCGAGTCGGGGACGACACCTGCTGCGGCTATGTTGCTGATGCCGATGAAGGTGAAGAAGAAGGGGAAGATAAAACCCACCACTGAACCGGCGTTGCAGAGGAAGCTTTGCATGGAGTAGGCCAAGGCCTTTTGTTTCTCGTTCACCATGTCGCCAACCAGCATCTTGAAGGGTTGCATGGCCATGTTGATGCTTGTGTCGAGGAACATGAGTGCCGTCAGGCCGAAAATCATGGCCATGCCTGCCGTCATGCCAAGCGAACCGGCATTGGGCAGGAGGCACATCACCAGCACGGCAACCGTTGCACCCACAAAGAGATAAGGTATGCGACGGCCGAAACGAGTCCATGTTTTGTCGCTGAGTGTTCCCACGATGGGTTGCACAAGTATGCCCATCAGCGGCGGAAGTATCCAAAAGTAGCTAAGGTCGTGTGGGTCGGCGCCCAGCGTTGCGAATATTCGCGAGATGTTGGCACTTTGTAGGGCGTAGGCTATCTGCACGCCGAAAAATCCGAAACTAAGATTCCATAGTTTCCAAAAGCCCAGGTCGGGTTTCTTTTTCAGTTGATTGTTCATATATGGTTGTATTCGTAATTCGACGTTAATGTTTTTTGCACCTCACTGAATGTTGGGTGTGGGCATGTATGGTTGGGTGCACGTTGTGGGGGGATGGCGTGGCTTAGGCCGTTTGTTGCGCCTTGCTTTCCTCGGATGCTTGGGGCTGTTTGTCCAGGTCTTTGCCGTTGTTGTGCGCCGTGTTGGTTTCCTTTGGCAGGGTTCGCGCCAGTTGTTCGGTTATGGATGTGGCAACGGGGCGTGTAGAGTCTCTCACTACTAGTCGGGTGCGAACCACTCTCCGTTCTGTCTTTCCTTTCTCGATATGTCCCTCCACGTGGCGCATGAGTATCTCGGCAGCCGCTTCGCCCACTTTAAACCCATGTTGGTCTACGGTGGTTAGGGCTGGGTCGCAGGCCACGGCGCGCTGTCCGTTGGTAAATCCGCATACGCTGATGTCTTCGGGAATGCGAAAGCCCTTGCGTTTGGCCGAGTAGAGTATGCCGATGGCCGTATCGTCGTTAACGGCGAAGAAGGCGTCGGGACGGTCGTCCCTGTCTAACACTTCGGGCGCGATGCGCTCTGCATCTGAACGATTGTCGCATTGGAACACCAGTGAGGGGTCTACCTTTATGCCATGTTTGAACAGTGCGTCGCAGTAACCGTTGTAGCGGTTCTTTGATATTTCGAGTTTCATCGACGAGTTAAAGCAGGCCACGCGCCTGCAACCCGTTTCCACTAAATGACTAACGGCGGTGTAGGCTCCTGCATAGTCGTCTACCACCACGCGGCTGGCGTTTACGCCTGTGCACACTCGGTCGTAGAAAACCAGTGGCACGCCTCTGTCGATAAGGTGTTGGAAGTGGGCGTATCGTGTGGTGTCTTTGGCCTGCGACACGATGATGCCGCACACCTTGTTCTCGAAGAACGACTTACAGATGCTCACTTCGCGTTCGTGTTGTTCGTTGCTTTGGGCCACCATGATGCGGTAGTCCTGTTTTTCTGCAGCCCCTTCGATGCCTGCAAGAACCGAAGAGAAGTAAAAGTGCGTTAGTTCGGGTACAATCACGCCAATGATTTTCATCGGGCGTACCCTACTGTTGCGCAAGCTTTCGGCGATGAGGTTGGGCGAGAAGTTGTGTTCGTTGGCGTAGGCCTGTATGCGTTCGCGTTGTTGGCGGCTGATGCGCGGGCTGTTTTTCAACGCTCGCGATACCGTCGCAACCGAGACGTTCAACTCTCTTGCGATATCCTTCATCGTGATAGATGCTATTTCTCCCATAATTCTAAATTCTCTTTTGTCGCAAAAAAGCGCATGTAGTTGTTGTCTGTTAAGCCTTTCTGTGAAGGCTTTTTGTAGAGGTAGACCTTGCAAAGATATAAATTTATTCTGTATTTCCTTATTTTTTATGCGGAATTATTCATGGTTTTCTGCATATTAGGAGAAGTTTTTATGTTGATGAGCTGGTGAACTTTCGGGTTGGTTGTTTTTTAGGTTGACGGGGTAATGGTTTTTTAAGCAGATTGGTTGGTGGGTTGTAGGGATGTTTAGGGTAAAGCCGGTTGGTTCGTTAACTGGTTGGTAGCGGGAACTCTTTTTGTTTCCTCTGGGCTTTTCATTTACATACTTTTTCGCCTAATAAAGCTTTTCAATTTATTTTATGCAAACGTTTGCGCTAAACATTTTGCGCTTTTTCTGCGAAAAAAGCACAAACTAACACAAAGAAAGCTACTTTTGCAAGACAGATGTTGTGGCTCATTAAAAACCGTGGGCTCGACAAACCTAGACGAAACAATAAACCGACAGAGTTATTTGGATTGGTGACGAACCGCGAACGATATATCCTGAAAGGCTGGAGATGACGTTTAGAAGGGCAAAAATTGGCCTCTTACGCGCGCGCGTACCTTATATATAATAACAGCAGACAACTATAATTTAAACAATGCATAACTTAAACTTTTAAAAACTGAGAATGATGAAGCAGCTAATTAATGCGATGCCTCAAAGGATAGCCATGCTGGTGTGTGGACTTATCCTCTCCGTCTGTGCCTTTGCCCAGCAGATTGTGGTGAAGGGACATGTTAAAGATGCAACCGGAGAACCCATCACGGGTGCTACGGTGCGTGTCGCCGGACAAGAAGGCGGAGTGGTTACCGATATCGACGGTAACTTCAGCATCAACGCTAATGCAGGCGCCGAGGTTACGGTGTCGTACATCGGCTATTCCGACGCAAAGGCGCCAGCCAGTGCCAACATGGTTATCGTTATGAAAGACGATGCCGCCAAATCGCTGAACGAAGTGGTGGTGATTGGTTACGGCATGGTGAAGAAAAGCGACCTGACGGGGTCGGTAACGGCTTTGAAGCCCGACTCGAAGAACAAGGGCCTTGTGGTTAACCCCCAAGACATGCTTTCGGGTAAGGTGGCTGGTGTGAACATTACGTCTGACGGCGGTGCACCTGGTGCAGGGTCGAGCATCCGTATTCGTGGAGGTTCGTCGCTAAACGCCTCTAACAATCCTCTTATCGTTATCGACGGAATTGCCATGGACCAAAATGGCGTGCAGGGTTTGTCTAACCCCTTGTCGATGGTTAATCCCCAAGACATCGAGTCGTTCAACGTTTTGAAAGACGCCTCGGCCACGGCCATCTACGGTTCGCGCGGTTCTAATGGTGTTATCATCATCACCACGAAGAAGGGTCGCAAGGGTATGGCTCCGCAAGTGAGCTATAATGGTAGTGTAACCATTGGTGTTAAGAGCAACTCGCTCAAACTGATGAACGGCGATGAATATCGCGATTTCATTACGAAGAAATACGGAGCAGGCAGCGATGCCGCAAAGGCATTGGGCACAGCCAACACCGATTGGCAGAAAGAAATTTACCGTACGGCCGTGAGCCACGACCACAATGTAGCTGTGCAAGGTGCGATTAAGAACTTGCCTTACCGCGTGTCTGTGGGCTATACGGGACAACAAGGTATCCTTAAAACTTCCGATTTCAAACGTGTTACGGCAGCCTTGAACCTCAATCCTTCGCTTTTCGACGACCACCTGACGATGAACCTCAACGCCAAAGGAATGTTCGCCGAAACGAATTATCCTAACTATGCTGCCATTAACGATGCTTTCCGTTTCGACCCTACGCAAAACATTTACGATAGAGCTAGTCGCCAGAGCGGCAACTTCGCCGGTTATTTCCAGTGGCGTTCGCCAGGTGGTTTCCTCGATGACAAGAATTACGATTACGCCAACAACAACTTAGCTCCCACCAACCCTGTTGCCGCATTGGCATTGCATTACGAAAGAGCTTACAGCCGCTCGTTCGTGGGAAGTGCAGACATCGACTATAAGGTTCATGGCTTTGAAGACCTGCGCCTGCACCTTACCCTTGGCGCCGACGTTTCTGAGGGTACACAAAACAAACGCGTACCCCCCACTGCACCCGAAGCTTTCTATTATGGTAGCTATGGTTCGGCCAACAAGCTGAAACGCAATCTCTCGCTCAGCATGTACGCACAGTACTTCAAAGACTTCAATGAGAAACACCACTTCGACATCATGGCTGGTTACGAGTGGCAGCATTTCTGGCGTAACGAGACAAGTGATTATACTGGCTACTATGGCTCGGGTCATAAGTCGAAGGCTGGTCAAGAAACCCCGCACGTGCCTTATCACTCGCGCACCGAGAACTACTTGGTGTCGTTCTTCGGCCGTGCCAACTACACGTTGCTTAACCGTTACTTCTTTACGGCAACGGTGCGCGACGACGGTTCTTCGCGCTTTAAGAAACACTGGGCTTGGTTCCCGTCGTTCGCTTTCGCATGGAAGGCCAAGGAAGAAGGCTTCTTGAAAGACGTTAACGCAGTCTCGGACCTCAAGCTTAGGCTGGGTTGGGGTAAGACCGGACAGCAAGAAGGCATTGGCGACTATAACTATTTCGCCATCTACAACATCAACACGGGCACACAATCCTTCTATCCCATACTCGAAGATGGTAGGTTGGCCATGCCGCAGGCCTACGATCCGAACCTCACTTGGGAAACAACAACCACCTTCAATGTGGGTCTGGACTGGGGCATTCTTAACCAAAGGCTTAGCGGAAGCATCGATTGGTACTACCGTAAGACCACAGACTTACTCAACTTTGCACCCGCAGCAGCCGGTACGAACTTTGACAACCGCGTGAACACCAACATCGGCGCACTGCGCAATACGGGTGTCGAGGCTACGTTAAGTTGGAAAGCTATCCAAACGAAAGACTGGTATTGGACACTCGACTACAACGTAACCTTCAACCAAAACCGCATTACCGAACTGGTTGGCGCAAACTCTAAGCCCATAGAGACTGGCGCATCGATACACAGCGGAACGGGAAGAAAGATATTGGCATACGCCGTAGACCGTGCCGCTACTGCTTTCTATGTGTATCAGCAAGCTTACGATGCCAACGGAAAGCCCATTGAAGGTGCTGTTGTAGACCGCAATCAAGATGGTATTATTAACGATGACGACCGTTATTTCTACAAGCAAGCAGCCCCACCTGTAACGATGGGTCTCGCTTCGCGCCTTGAATATAAGAATTGGGACTTGGGCATGTCGTTCCGCGCAAGTATCGGAAACTACGTGTATAACGATGTTGAAGCCAGCCGAAGCGACATGAGCCAGCTGTGGACGGGTGGATTCCTCGAGCAACGCCCACTTTCAGCACGCCAGCTGAATTGGCAAACCAGCGACTGGACACAAAGCGACTACTTCGTGCGTAACGCCTCGTTCTTGCGTTGCGACAACATCACTTTGGGTTACAGCTTCAACAATCTCATGAAGGCGGGCTCTTGGCACGGACTTAGCGGCCGTGTCTACGCCACTGCATCCAATGTTTTCACCATTACCAAGTATAAAGGGCTGGATCCCGAAGTGTTCAGCGGTCTCGACTATGAGCTATATCCCCGTCCCACCTCATTCATACTTGGATTGAGCTTGAATTTCTAACAATCCCAAAAGAGAAATTACAATGAAACGATATATTAAAAACATCCTTCCAGCAGCTGCGATGCTGCTCACCGTTGGGCTTTCTTCGTGTATAGGAGACCTCGACGTAACGCCTATTGACCCCAATAAGCGAACGGGACTGGACCCAGTAGCGTTGTTTAACCAATGCTATGCCAATTTGTCTATTGAGGGATTGGAAGGCCCCGGCAAGTCTATTGTTACCGCCGACGACCCGGGTACGACGGGTTTAGTGCGCCAATATTTCAATGCCAACGAACTAACCACCGACGAAGCCATCTGTTCGTGGACCGACCCGGGTGTGGCTACGATGAACACCAACGAGCAAGGATCCAGCAATGCCTTCCTTGCCATCTACTATAACCGCCTTTATGCGGGCATTTCTGCTTGCAACCACTACTTGGATGTGGCAGCAAACGTAGATGCTACGCGTACGGCCGAGGTACGTTTCTTGCGCGCATTGCAATTCTATTTGGCCATGGATGCCTTCGGAAATATAGCTCTGCCACTCACCGTTAGTGCCGAAAAGCCCGTGCAACGCACACGGGCCGAGGTGTATGCATGGCTCGAAAAAGAACTGTTAGAGATTGAACCGCTCTTGTCCGAGCCAAAGGCCAAGAAGTCTAGCGATGCTGGTTACGGTCGTGCAGATAAGGCTGCTGCCTGGATGTTGCTAACCCGCCTTTACCTCAATGCGGAGGTTTACAGCGGTACTCCACAGTGGCAGAAGGCTGCCGAGTATGCCGAGAAGGTGATAAAGTCGGACTATAAGCTCTTTACCGCAGGCACAACCAACTATTCTGCTTACCAAATGCTCTTTATGGGCGACAACGGCGAGAGCGGGGCCTCGGTAGAAGCAGTGCTGCCGCTGCTGCAACAGGGAAATAAAACTGCTGCATACGGAAACACCACGTTCCTCATTGCATCAACGTGGAAAGACGATATGCCCGCTCATGGCACAGGTGAAGTGTGGGCAGGAAACCGTGCACGTCGCGAACTGGTACAGAAGTTCTTCCCTGGAGCTGTTCCCTCTGGAAACACAGCAACCATATTGAATGCTGCCGGCGATAAACGTGCTTTGTTCTTTGCAGTAGATCGCACATTGGAAATTCCCAACGATGCTGCCATAAAGGACTTTAAGAAGGGCTATTCGGTAGTGAAGTTCACAGGCATTAAGAGCGACGGCTCGCCCGCAACAGATTCAAAATACGTTGATACCGACTTCTTCTTCTTCCGTGTGGCCGAGGCTTACCTCGCATACGCTGAGGCAACGGCTCGCCTTAATGGTGGAAACGCCACAGCACAAGGTGTTACCTATCTTAATGAATTGCGCAAACGCTCGGGTGCTGCTGAACTCCGTGGTTTCTCGTTGCGCGAAATTCTCAACGAGCGTAGCCGCGAATTCTATTTTGAAGGTCAACGCCGCACCGACCTTATCCGTTATGGATACTTTGGTGGAGACAACAATTATATGTGGTCATGGAAAGGTGGAGCGCCTAATGGACGCACCTTCGACGTCCGTCGCAACATCTTCCCCTTGCCTGTTTCCGATCTCTCCGTTAATCCTAACTTGAAGCAGAACCCTGGATATTAAACCATTAATTCAGACAAACATGAATAAAATCATAAAAACATCCTTGATGCTGCTGGGCGGTATCTTTGTGATGGCAGCCTGTTCGGACGATAGGGACGATAACCCCACTATCAAAGTGCCGACAGCATTTAAGATGGAAACGCCTGCATTTGTATCCTCGCAAGTGAATTTGAACAACGCTGCCCAATTTAATTTCGCATGGGAAAAGCCCGACTTTGGCTATTTTGCCAAGGTGAACTACACCCTTGAAGTGTCTAACACGGGCAAATTCACCGCATCGCCAGCTGATGAGGCGGCCGACCTTAGTGGTAAAGTCGTGGCCGACTATGCCGAGATTTCCACCATCTTCCCCCTAAACAAGGCCACCATCACCAACGACGACTTGGCTCTGGCCATTATGCAAGTGGGGCAGTGGGAAAAGCCCGAACAATTGCCAGCCACGCAAAAGGTGTATATGCGCGTAAAGGCAGCATTGCCAAATGTCGTTTCACTACACTCTAATGTGATAGAGTTCACTGTTGTTCCTAAGTATGTAAAGTTGCCACCCAAAATTACCCAATGCTATATCACGGGTAGTGAATATGACTGGGGTAAAACTAAAGATAACTGGAAGCCGCTTACGCCAGTAAGAGGTACCATCGGAAAGCAAGGTAAGGGCGTACCCACCTTCTGGATGATGGTTTATTTCAAGGCTGGTGAAGAGTTTAAGTTCGCTCCCAATCCTAAGTGGGAAAATGAGTTTGGCGCGGCTAACGCCACTATCACCGACCATGCAGGGGCTAGTCCCAGTGATGCAGGAGGAAATATTAAGATTGGTAATGCTGGTTGGTATCTCGTTGTCGTTACTAACGATGGCGAAAAGCGTACCGTTAGTTTCGAAAAACCAGAAGTTTACCTGCAAGGTCCTACAATTGGCAACTGGGATTGCAAGAAAGAAAATATGTTCACTGCACCCACAGCGGCCGGCGGCGAGTTTGTTTCGCCCGCTTTCGTTGCTACGGATAATGTTCGCATGTGCGTAAAGCTTAAGGACTTCGAATGGTGGAAGAGCGAGTTTATCGTGAACAAAGCCGGCGACATTGTTTATCGTGGCGACGATGAAAAAGACCCAGAAGAAATCCCAGTAACTGCTGGTCAACGCTGTCATTTGAACTTCTCAACTGGTAAGGGTTCATACAAATAATGAGCTGTTTCGGCTGATGCCGAGAGCATAGCATTTAACAAGGCCATACCTGCGTCTCTTCCATGAGGCTTGGGTATGGCCTTGTTCGTTGTAGGGATGCAAAGTTGGTTTTGGCGGATGTTGTCGTGCATGAGTTTACGTTGCCAATTGTTCTGTTTTTCCTCTTCACGAGCCATTGCAATTAATCTAGTCATTAGCTATTAAGTAATAATCATGCAATGAAAGTATCTGTATTTTATGTTGTATAGCATAAATAGGAAAACAAAATAACAATAGGGGAAGAATTTAAGTAAAGAGTTTTATTTTCTTTTAGAAATATTTGCACCTTGTTTAATTAATGTGTACCTTTGCATCAGTTTAATGAATACGACCGATTTCCAAAACATTTGAAACGAAAACCGAAATAATCTACTGCATAGAAAACTGAAATGCCTTGTAAAGGGGGCGGCTTATGCCGCCCCCTTTCTTTTTTTCTGTCTTGCTTTCTGTAAGTGGTGCATTTACAACGTTCTATTCCATGTTTGCAAGATGTTGCGCGTTTAGGTTTTTAGGTTTTAATATCTGCTTTATAACTGCCTTTTCTGTGTGTGCGTGCAAGGGTAATGCTTGGCTTGCTTTGGCTATGTTGCGGCAAAGCAGATGTCGCATTTAGCAAATCTTGTGCCTAATTCGGCTGCTTGCATATTCATGTGCAATTGCATATCATCCCAATTTTGTTTACATTTTCTTTGCGGTATGTTTTTTTTACGCTATCTTTGCAGCACCTAGTGTTCTGCATTTCCCTTGTGCATGCCATGTCGTGCTTACGTGGGGCGATGCCGGAGGTAGGCAACTTGATAGTTATTGAATACGATTTTTGGGCGTACAACATGCGCGAGTCTCCTCGTGATGCAACGCCTTAACATTAAAACTAATAATCCAATGAGTGCAACAGCAATCGTTATCATTGTAGTGGCCGTGTTGCTCCTGATTTGGGGCGTGGCATTGTATAACAATTTGGTGAAACTTCGCAACAATCGCGAGAACGCCTTTGCCAATGTAGACGTGCAATTGAAGATGCGTCACGACCTTGTGCCGCAGCTAGTGGGCACAGTGAAAGGTTATGCCGCACACGAACAAAGCGTGTTTCAGCGTGTAACCGAAGCGCGCGCCGCTGCTATGGGGGCTACAAGCATCAACGACAAGATAGCCGCCGAGAATATGCTTACCAGTGCCTTGTCGGGCTTGAAGGTCTCGATGGAGGCTTATCCCGAACTGAAAGCCAACGCCAATTTCATGCAGCTGCAAACCGAACTGGCCGACATCGAGAACAAGCTAGCAGCAACTCGCCGTTTCTTCAATTCGGCCACGCGCGAACTTAACAATGCCGTGCAGACCTTCCCCTCGGTAATCTTTGCCAAGATGTTTGGTTTCCAAAAAGAACCCATGTTCGAGATTCCCGACAGTCAGCGCGCAGAAGTGGAGCGCGCACCCGAAGTTAAGTTCTAATCAACCCACGCCTTACAACGCATGAAGTACGTAGGAATGCAAACGCAGATTAGCCGCAACAACACGCTCAGCCTGTTGTTGTTGCTGCTCTTTCCCATCATCATCTTGGGTATGGTGTGGGTTATCCTCGCTGTGGTCAACTATTTTGGTAACGGCTACTATGATGTCAATGGCGAGTTTCATCGCCAGTTAGACCTTCATGCCGTGTTAACAACCTTCGTCGAAGTGCTTCCGTGGGTTGTGGGCATCGTGGGCGTGTGGTTCCTGATAGCCTATTTCTTCAATGCAAGCATGATACAGCATGTGGTTCAGGCCAAACCGCTTACCCGAAAAGACAATGCGCGCGTGTACAACATCGTTGAAAACCTCTGCATGGCCTGCAACATGGATATGCCGGCCATCTATGTTGTCGACGACAACCAGCTAAACGCCTTCGCTAGCGGCATAAACAAACGCACCTATGCCGTTACCGTAACCACAGGACTGTTGGATATGCTCGACGACGACGAACTGGCGGGTGTCTTGGCGCACGAACTAACCCACATACGCAATCGCGATACGCGCCTGCTTATCACCAGCATCGTGTTCGTTGGCATTGTCAGCACGGTGATGATGGTGGCTGCCCGTCTGCTTTACGGCTTTATGATTAGTGGCGGCTCGCACTCGCGCAGCAGCAGCAACAAAGACAATCGCAATGGCATGGCGGCCACATTTATTGTGCTGGTTGTGGTGGTGATATGTGCGGCCATTGCCTATTTCTTCACCTTGCTCACCCGTTTTGCCATTTCGCGAAAGCGAGAATACATGGCCGATGCTGGCGGAGCAGAATTGTGCGGCAATCCTTTGGCATTGGCATCGGCATTAAAAAAAATATCCAGAAACCCTGGTTTGGATAGCGTTAACCGCGAAGACGTGGCTCAACTCTTCATCGTTCACCCCGATGAAATGGACCTTGGCTTGTTGGGATTTGTGGAAGGCCTGTTCAGTACGCACCCCGACCCAGAGAAACGCATTGCTATTCTCGAACAATTCTAGGCTTATTTTAAATTTCTGAGTTCATGAGCTTTTGAGTTTATGAGCTTTTGAGTTTGTAAGTTTGTGAGCTTTTGAGTTTTTGAGTTCATATTTGTTTGAGTTCATAAGTTTTTGTGTTCATTATTTTTTTTGAGCTCATGAGCTTTTGGGTTTACTGTTTTTTGAGTTCGCAAGTCCGTAAATTCATAGGTCTGTAAAGCTTCGCAGCCATTCTGCCTTTGGCTTTTACCTGCGAAATAAGCTTGTAATCTCGTCGGCTTGTCAACTCGTTCCCTCGTCAGTTTGTCCTCTTGTCAACTCGTTTCCTTGTCCTCTTGTTTCCTTCCCCTCTTGTTAACGCATTCTCTCTTTCTCTCATAGCTTTTCCAACTTGTTAACTCGTCCTCTTGTTAACTTCTATTATTGTCCCCTCGTTAACTTGTCAATTCGTTCTCTCGTCAACCAGATTTTTGTCTTCTTTTCAGCAAGATTTTTAACATTATGAGTGCCTTTTTATCCACCAAGTGTCCACCTGGCTACAAAAAAATGATTCTCGCGAGGGTTAGTTTTGATGCAAAACGGGCTAAGTTGTAAATGCAAACAAAATGAATATGCCTTGCATAAAACCGCCATTTGCACCAGTTATTGGGCTATTTGCGGCTAAATTAACTGCGATTTGCCGCTAAACGCAGTGCATTTTGCCGCTAAACGCAGTGCATTTTGGTGCTAAACGCAGTGCATTTTGGTGCTAAATGCAGTGCGTTTTGGTGCTAAACGCAAGCCAAAATGCTGCTAAATGCGAGGCGAAAAGCATAAATATTCACATCAGAGAGATAGGCAAAACCTTTTCCAACCATTAAAAGCATGGCTCAAGAGGTGCAAAATACCCATTAAAAAGTGGCATTTTAGGGGCTAAAAGTGGGTAATTGGACCTGAAAAAATACGAGATGGCAACCAAACTAGAAAGGCAAAGTGGTGCAAAATGCAGGTTATTTTCTTAAAATTGGACTAAAGGCAGAGCGTCGTAAGGCTGTAAAGACAGCTAATTGCATGCTTTTAGCCCGCTGTTTTCGCTAGAATGGGTTGGCGAACGAGGTGTGTTTTGTAAAATATATCGCATCGTTTTAAGATTTGTGAGGAGGTGAATTTGTGAGTTACTAAGCTGATGAGTTTTGTGCGTTAATGAGTTGTCAAGTTCACAAATTCATAAGTTTAATGCGTTGTTAAGCTTATGTGGTTTGTGAGTTTCTGATTTGTTAAGTTCATAGGTTCAAAAGTTTAACGAGTTGTTAGGCTTATAAGGTTTGTGAGTTTCTGATTTGTTAAGTTCATAGATCTATAAGTTTAATGAGCTTTTAAGCTTATGTGGTTTGTGCGTTAATAAGTTGTTAAGCTCATGAGTTTATGAGTTTGTGAGTTATTAAACCAATGAGGTTTGTGAGTTTACGAGTTGTTAAGGTTCGCAGGTGTATAAGTTTGTAAGTCTATTCCCCGTTTTTAAACCGAGCATCTAATCGCATACCTCTGGCAAGAGCAGCGTTCTTCATTATCTCGCACCCGCACATCAACTCGCAAACAGGCAGCCGCCAAAGCCCGCCAATAGGCCAACCCGCAAGCCTATTCATCCAGAGCGAATTGCAAAGGCCAACTGTCAAATTCGCCTGCATACGCCCACACGGCATCCTCATGAAAGAGGAAAAACACCATTTACTTAGATTTTCTCTATTTTACTTGCCCTTATTAGGCTTATTTTGTGTATATTTGCAGTTCATAATCTTACAAACAAATTTATATTTAAAAAGCCATGCGATTAATAATAAAGGCAGATTATGACGGACTGTCCAATTGGGCAGCTGAACACGTCATTGAAAGTATTAACAAGGCAGCGCCCACTAAGGAACGCCCCTTTGTGTTGGGATTGCCCACGGGCGGAACTCCCGTAGGCATGTACCAAGCTTTGATAAAGGCATGCAAGGAGGGTAGGGTGTCGTTTAAAAACGTAGTTACGTTCAATATGGACGAATACGTGGGACTGCCCGTTGAGCATCCCGAAAGCTACCACTCGTTTATGTACCGCAACTTGTTCGACCATATCGACTGTCCCAAAGAAAACGTGCACATCCTTAACGGCAATGCAGAAGATTGGGAGGCCGAATGTCGCCAATACGAAGAGGCTATCAAGGCCGCAGGAGGCATCGACTTGTTTATCGGCGGTGTGGGTGTAGACGGCCATTTGGCCTTCAACGAACCCGGTTCGTCGCTCACTTCGCGCACCAGGCGCATGCCCCTAACCCACGACACCCGTGTGGTTAACTCGCGTTTCTTCGATAACGACTTCGAAAAAGTGCCCCGTTTCTCGCTCACTGTGGGCGTAGGCACCGTTATGGATGCACGCCAAGTGATGGTACTTATCAACGGACACGGTAAGGCCGGCGCTTTGCGCGATGCCGTTGAAGGCCCCGTTACGCAGATGCGCACCGTTAGCGCGCTGCAAATGCACGAAGATGCCATCATCGTTTGCGACGAGGCTGCCACCGACGAACTGAAAGTTGGTACTTACAAGTATTTTAAAGACATAGAAAGGGCTTAACGATATGAGACTTAACCTAAGTTCGGAAATTGTTCTAAACAAAATTCCCGAAGAATATTACAATCCTAAAACCGCCGTCGAACGCTCTGAAATAACACGTTGCGAGAAAATAAACACCAATATCTTCCCAAAAATTGAAGAGGGTGCCGAACATATCGCACGGGCTATCGAGGCCGAAATCAAGTTTAAGAACGACCAAGGCAAGCTTTGTGTGCTGGGGTTGGGAACGGGTAATTCGTTAACGCCCGTGTTCGACGAGCTTATCAAGTTGCACAAGCAACATGGGCTGAGCTTTGCGCGTGTGGCTGTGTTCAACGCTTACGAGTATTTCCCACTGAACGAAGGAAATCCGCATAGCAGCATTACCCAATTGCGCGAACGTTTCCTCAACCATGTGGACATCGCTCCCGAAAACGTGTTTACGCTCGATGGAACGGTGCCGCAAGAGATGGTGAACAGCAGTTGCAAGCAGTATGAGCAGCGCATTGCCGACATGGGCGGCATTGATGTGATGTTGCTTGGCGTGGGCCGTATGGGCAATATCGCCACGAACGAACCCGGCAGTGTGCTTACTTCGGGCTCGCGCCTGATACTTATCGATGCCGTTTCGCGCGAAGAAATGACGTTGAGCTTTGGCTCTAAGGAGGCCGTTCCGCCCTGTTCTATCACCATGGGCATCTCTACCATCCTCGGCGCACGTAAGATTTTCCTCACTGCGTGGGGCGAAGACAAGGCCGACATTATACAGAAAGCGGTGGAAGAGAAAATCACCGACGTGCTGCCCGCCTCGTTCTTGCAGACGCATAAGGATGCCAACGTGGTAATCGACCTGCCCGCAGCGTCGCGCCTTACGCGCATTGTGCACCCTTGGTTGGTAACTTCTTGCCAATGGACAGATAAGCTTGTGCGTTCGGCTTTGGTTTGGTTGTGTCAGCTTACGGGCAAACCCATCCTCAAACTTACAAACAAAGACTATAACGAGAACGGACTAAGCGAACTCTTGGCTTTGTATGGTTCGGCCTATAATGCCAACATCAAGATATTTAACGACCTGCAACACACCATCACGGGATGGCCTGGCGGTAAGCCTAACGCCGACGATACCTATCGCCCAGAGCGTGCAACGCCTTATCCTAAACGTGTGATTATCTTCTCGCCGCACCCCGACGACGATGTAATCTCTATGGGTGGAACGCTGCGCAGACTGGTAGAGCAGGGTCATGAGGTACATGTGGCTTACCAAACATCGGGCAACATCGCAGTTGGAGACGAAGAGGTAACGCGCTTTATGCACTTTATCAATGGCTTTAATCAGCTGTTCGCAGGCGATTCGGATACGGTTATCAAGGATAAGTATCGCGAAATAAAGGCTTTCCTCAAAGAGAAGAAAGACAGTATTGGCGATACGCGCGACATTCTTACCATCAAGGGGCTTATCCGTCGCGGTGAGGCCCGCACGGCTTCAACGTATAACAACATCCCCTTGGAGCGTGTTCACTTCCTCGACTTGCCTTTCTACGAGTCGGGTAAGATAGAGAAACTGCCTATGGGCGAGGCCGATGTAAAGGTGGTTCGCGAGTTTATCCACGGCATTCAGCCGCATCAGATATACGTTGCAGGCGACTTGGCCGACCCACATGGTACGCACAAGAAGTGTACCGACGCCGTTTTCGCCGCCATAGACGAAGAGTTGAAGGCCGGAGAGAAGTGGCTCGACGACTGTCGTGTGTGGATGTATCGTGGCGCTTGGGCCGAATGGGAAATCGAGAACATCGAAATGTGTGTGCCCATGAGCCCCGAAGAGTTGCGCGCTAAACGCAATTCCATCCTCAAACATCAGTCGCAAATGGAGAGCGCGCCTTTCTTGGGCAACGACGAACGCCTCTTCTGGCAGCGTTCGGAAGACCGAAACCGCGGTACTGCTGCACTATACGATAAGCTTGGCTTGGCTTGTTACGAGGCTATGGAGGCCTTCGTTGAGTATAAGTTCAAGGAGATGTAGCGGATAAAGAGGGGAATGGGAGTTGACCAGTTAACGACTTAGACAGTTAACAAGTTGACGAGTTGACAAGTTAACAAGTTGAAAAGTTGTCGAGTTAGCAAGTTGACTAGGTAGTAAGTTGACCAGCTAACGAGTTGATAAATTGACGAGTTTGCACGTTAACCGTTCGCCCTCACCATACAGACAATACCATTTAAATCCCCGTTGGACTTATTCTTGCGATGCGTTTGCACCAGTGTAGCGTATTTAAGAATAAACCCAATGGGGATTTTGCCTAATCTAAACGATCATATTATCATCATGGAAGAAAAGAATTTGCTCCAACTGGTGTCGCATTTCAACGTGAATGGCACCGTTAAGAGCGTGAAACCATTGGGAAACGGACTGATTAACGACACCTACAAGGTGACGATGAACGAACCGAACGCTCCCTGTTACGTGTTGCAACGCATCAATAATGCCATCTTTAAAGATGTGGAACTGCTGCAACGAAACATCGAGACCGTTACCGCGCACTTGCGAAAGAAACTGGAAGAGCAGGCCGCAACCGACATCGACCGCCGCGTGCTGACCTTCATCAAGGCCGAAACGGGCAAGACTTATTGGCGCGAAACCGACGATACTTATTGGCGAATGATGCTGTTTATACCCGATGCCTATACATACGAGACGGTGAACGAAGAATATTCGCATGCCGCTGGTTTGGCTTTCGGACAGTTCGAGGCCGCCCTTGTAGACCTCCCCGCGCAGTTGGGAGAAACAATTCCCGATTTCCACAACATGGAATTGCGTGCCCGACAGCTGAAAGAGGCCGTGGAGAAAGACCCCGTTAAGCGGCTTTCTGTGGTGAAAGACATGGTTGAGGAGCTTAATCGCAGCATGGAAGAGATGTGCAAGGCCGAACGGCTTTACCGAGAAGGCAAATTGCCTAAGCGCATCTGCCACTGCGATACCAAAGTAAACAACATGCTGTTTGATGCCGATGGCAACATCCTTTGCGTTATCGACCTCGACACGGTGATGCCAAGCTTTGTGTTTTCTGATTATGGCGACTTCCTACGCACTGGCGCAAACTACACCGCCGAAGACGATCCAAACCTCGCTAACGTGGGCTTCAATATGCCTATCTTTAAGGCTTTCACCAAGGGTTACTTAACTTCGGCAGGCGCATTCCTCACACCCATCGAGCGCGAAAACCTGCCTTTCGCAGCCAAACTCTTCCCCTTTATGCAGTGTGTGCGTTTCCTCACCGATTATATCAACGGCGACGAGTACTACAAAATCAAGTATCCCGAACACAATCTCGACCGTGCCAAGAACCAGTTGGCACTGTTCAACAGCGTTTGTTCGCACGAAGAGGAGATGCAACGCTTTATCGCCGAATGCTAAATCATTGTGGCTAGGGCCTAATAAGGGTGCAACCAAAGGGCTGCATCCCTGTTGGGCCGTGGCCAATTACACCCTAACACCAATTTCCAAAGCATGAATAACTATATTGTAAAGTCCATTTCTGCCAGCGATGTGAAGGCCGAAAACGTGCCATCGCTGCTCGATAAGGCCGAAATTCCCTTTGAAACCATCGGCAATGTCAATTGGGTGGAGGCTTTCCCTTGCAAGCCCAACGTGGCGTTTCGCATGGCTTATCTCGGCGATAAGATACTGCTAAACTTCCAAGTAGAAGAAGATAGCGTGCGTGCCGTTGCCCCAACGGATAACGGACGCGTGTGGGAAGACTCGTGTTGTGAGTTCTTTGTCAGTCCTACCGACGATGGAACGTATTACAATATCGAGTGTAATTGCGCAGGAACACTCCTTGTTGGTTTCGGTCCTGGCCGCGAAGGGCGGCAGCATTTGCCCGCAGACGTGTTGCAAAAGGTTGGCCGATGGTCGTCATTAGGTCGTCAACCATTCGACGAAAGGGTGGGGCGATGCCGGTGGCAGATGGCCTTGGTCATTCCCACAAGCCTTTTTATGCACCACCCCAACTTGCAATTGCAGGGCAACAGCATGCGTGCCAACTTCTATAAATGTGGCGATAAGACGCAAAAGCCCCACTTCTTATCCTGGAATCCCATTGCTTTGCCCAAGCCCGACTTCCATTGTCCGCCCTTCTTCGGCACCATTTCTTTCGCTCGTTAACCCCTCTTCGTCCCCTTCGAATCAACGAATATGTCCAATACCACACAAGCTTGGCAACCCGACGAAAGCCAACAACGGGTGATAAACTTGCAACAAGGCATTCACCTTGTGTTGGCTCCGCCGGGGTGCGGAAAAACACAAATACTTACCGAACGCGTGCGCTTGGCTCGTAAAAACGGAGTGAACTACGCCGACATGCTGTGTCTTACCTTCACAAACCGTGCTGCACGCGGTATGGTAGAACGCATAAAGGCCAACATCGACGATGTTGCCGCGGCCGAAGTGTACGTAGGCAACGTGCATCGCTTTTGTTCGCGCTTTCTATACGACAACGGATTGATTGCCGCCGAGACGTCGGTTATCGACGACGACGATGCCCTGAGCATCCTTGCGCGCTACACCGAGGAAGACGAAATGAAGGTGGCCGAAAGCTTTAAACGCCGGCGCGACTACTTTGAAATTATCTTCTTGTCGCACCTGATGCACCAAATTGCGCAAGCACATCCCAAAAACTTGCGCCTACACGCCGACTGCTTGTCGGCCGAAGACGTGCATGCCATGCGCAAGTTGTGCGAACTGAACCGCATAGACTTCACACCGCAGGCCATGACCGACATCTATCTGCACGCCTCCACCTACGAAACCATGTTGCAGGGCGCACAGATAGACTACGCCGCACTTTGTCTTGTGGTGGCCCTTTTGCGCAAAATGAAGTTCGCCAAGCAATACGAAGACTACAAACGAGAGAACAAACTGGTTGATTTTGAAGACCTTTTGCTCCTTACTTACGATGCACTCGTGGCCGACGTAGCGGGCGTTTATCGGCGATACGCATGGTTGCAGGTAGACGAAGTGCAAGACCTTAACCCCCTGCAGCTAGCCATTGTCGATGCGCTAACGGCCAAAGAAAACCCCACGGTGATGTTTCTGGGCGACGAACAACAGGCCATTTTCTCCTTTATGGGGGCGAAACTAGACACGCTTAACCAACTTAGGCAGCGTTGCGGAACCAATGTTCACCACCTTTCTGTTAACCATCGTTCGCCAAAATACTTGCTCAACGTGTTCAATACCTACGCCAAAGCCATGCTCAACATCGACGAACGACTGCTACCCGAGGCCGACAACAGCGACATGGGCACAGGAAACGAACTGCAAGTGGTGAGCAGTAACGTGTTGGACACCGAGTATAAGGACGTTGCACGGCTGGCAGGAAACTTGCAAACACAAAATCCTAACGAAACAACGGCCATCATTGTAAACGCCAATCGCGATGCCGACGACCTTAGTCGCGCACTTCATGCGCAGGGTTTGAGCCATTTCAAGGTGTCGGGGCAAGACCTCTTCGCCTCGCCAGAGGTAAAGCTACTCTTCGCCCACCTTAACATATTGGCCAACGCTCACAACTTTATTGCTTGGGCTAGGCTGCTAAAAGGCTTGCGCGTATTCGAAGGTAACGCTGCCGCACGCAACTTTGTGCAAGCCCTTTTGCGCTGTGCCATGCTGCCAACCGACCTGCTTTCGGCCGATAAATCTAGTTATATCGAGCGTTTCGCCCATTGTTTCGATACCGAAGAGATAGTGGTTTTCGACACCGAAACCACGGGTCTGAACGTCTTTGAAGACGACATCGTGCAGATTGCGGCCGTGAAAATGCGTGCCGGATGCGTGGTGGAGAGGTCGGCTTTCAACGTTTTCATCAAGACAGAACGCCCCATTCCTGCCATGCTTGGCGACATTCCCAACCCCATTGTGGCCGAATTGCAGCGCAACACCTGTCTGCCTGCCGCACAGGCCCTGCAAAGCTTTATGCAATATGTGGGCAACAGCATGCTGTTGGCTCACAATGCCGACTTCGATTACAACATTCTCCGATTCAATTTGCAACGCTATTGCCCCTCGATAGACCTGCATGCCACCCATCCCACATACTTCGATTCGCTCAAAATCATTCGGTTGCTCCAGCCAGGCCTTAAACAATACAAGCTTAAAGCCTTGCTCGAAGTGCTGCATTTGGAAGGAACAAACTCGCACTTGGCCGACGAAGACGTGCAAGCCACGGTAAGCTTGGTGGGCCATTGCAGGCAAAAGGTAGCCGAGATGATACCTGCCCAGCAGCAATTTCTGGCTCGCCAGCGCGTGCAACATTGTGCCGCGGTGTTTCGCCAACGTTATGCCGAGCTTTTCAATGCCCACTATGCACGGCTCTATTGCGTGCCCATCGAGGGCTCAAAGCCTGCCCTGGTGCAGGTAATAAACGATTTCTACACCTTCCTTCTCGAAGAAAACCACATCCAGCCCGTGGCCAACATCGCCTATGTTGAGGCCTATTTGCAGGGCAACATGCTTGCCGGCGACGAGGCACAAGCCTTGGTTCAGCAACTGCAAGCCCACATCATGGAGTTGAACACCTTGAAAGAGGCCGACCTTTGCGGCAGCGATTTCATTGCCGAACGCATCTACGTAACCACCATTCACAAGGCCAAGGGGTTGGAATTCGACAATGTGCTGATATTCGATGCCGTAGATGGGCGTTACCCCAACTTCTATACGCGCACCGATGAGCGGCAAACAAGCGAAGATGCGCGCAAGTTTTACGTGGCCATGACACGGGCCAAGCGGCGCCTTTTCGTGTCGTGGGCACTGTCGCGCGAGGCATACAACGGCACGTCGCGGCCCTGCGAACTAACCCCTTTCATGCGGCCTGTGTTGCATCTCTTTGCTGGTGGTTAATCCTGCGATGTCTTTTCCTGCTTTATTTTTCATCCCAACGCACACCCATACCATATCATAATATATGCGAGTAAAACTTCTTATCCTTGCCTTTTTAGCCCTTGTAATTGTTGGTTTTGCCATTCCCACCATGCCTGGGATATGGCGAACGGCCAAGCTTGCCGATGGAACAGAGATACGACTTGAACAAGTGGGCGACGAAAACCTGCACTATTGGCGCGATGCTCGTGGCGTTTGCTATAACGTAGACGATGAAGGCGTGGCCACACCCATTGCCAACGTAGAGGCTGTGCGGGCGAAAGCGGCCACCCGAATTGCACAAAACAACGCCCGCCGCGCTGCTGCCGCCACTCGCACAGTAGGCATTTCGCGCCGACATGTGGGCAAACGCAAGGGGCTTATCGTGCTGGTTAACTTCACCGACGTGCGTTTTCAGCCTGCCCACACCAAGTCTTTGCTTTCGCGAATGGCCAACGAGGTGGGCTTTACCTATAAAGACGGACACCGCGGAAGTCTGCACGACTACTTTAAAGACCAAAGTAACGGCCTGTTCCATCTTTCTTTCGATGTGGTAGGCCCCGTTCAGCTGCGCCACAACATGGCCTATTATGGCAAAGATACGCTCGATTGGCGTGGTTCGCGCAGCGATGTGCGGGCCGGGCAGATGGTGGCCGAGGCTTGTTTGGCCATTAAAGACTCCGTGAACTTTCGCGATTACGACTGGGATGGCGACAATGTAGTCGACCAAGTGTTGGTTATCTATGCCGGTTATGGGCAGGCATCGGGTGGTGGCAGCAACACCATTTGGCCACACGAGTGGGCTTTGCAATACTCCGATTACGGTAGGGTGTTGCGGATTGACGGCCATCCGTTGATTAATACCTACGCATGCAGCAACGAGTTAAACCCTAATTCCACCAGTTTGGGCGGCTTTGGAACGGCTTGCCACGAGTTTACACACTGCCTGGGACTGCCCGATATGTACGACACTTCTGGGAAAGAAAGTCTTGGTATGGGCTTTTACGACTTGATGAGTGCTGGTAATTACAATGGCGAAGGTTATGTTCCGGCGGGCTATACCAGCTACGAAAAGATGTTTGTGGGCTGGTTAACGCCCCAAGAACTAACGCGCGACACCACCATTACAGGCATGAAACCGCTAAGCGAGCATGGCGAGGCGTTCATTATACGCAACGATGCCAATGCCGATGAGTATTATTTGTTGGAGAATAGGCAACGAAGTGGTTGGGATTCGCATTTACCTGGCGAGGGATTGGTGATGCTCCACGTAGACTTCGACCAAACGGACTGGCAGACAAATCGTGTGAATGTCAACCCCCAACATCAGCGTTGCACCCTTGTTCCGGCCGACAATCGCCAACGAAAGATATTGAGTGCGCAAGACAGCATACCCTATCCGCAAGCCGGAAACGATAGTATTACGGCCACATCGCTACCTGCGGCCTCGGTTTTTACCTCTGGTTTTGACGAGCGTTACAGGCTAAACAAGTCGGTGTTGGGTATTAAAATCAACGGCGAAGGCAACGCCTCGTTCGCCTTCCGCATAGACAACTTGCGCCCAAAAGGTTTAAAGGGCGACACGCTGTTTTACGAATCGTTTGACAGTTGCGAAGGCAAGGGCGGCAACGACGGCAAGTGGAGCGGCTATATTGGTGCTAGTAAATTCAAGCCCGACCACGAAGGCTGGCGTTTCTCGGTACCCGAGGCCACGTCGGCAGGTAGTCGTTGTGCCCTGATTGGTTCGAGTACGAAGTACGGCATTGTTGAAAGCACCCCCTTGTTTTACGTTGAAGATGGCAGCACCATCACCTTTAAGGCCGCCGCATGGAACAACGAGGAGGGTAGTTTAACTGTGCTTAGCCTCAATCCAAAGGTACAGCTGTCTGAAACCAGACTCAAATTGCCCAACCGCATGTGGCAAACCTTCACGCTTACCGTTAAGGGCAGCGGTTTGTTACGTCTCAGTATGCGCAATGGTCAGCGCCGTTTCTTCCTCGACGAGCTGCTGGTTAAGCGCCCTGCCACCACCTCTATCACCGACATTCCCACAGCCCAGCCCGTCCCTCGCGCCACCTCTGGCCGCATATATAGTCTCGATGGCGTGTATCTTGGCACCAATATCAATGCGCTAAACAAGGGGGTATATATTGTGGATGGTAAGAAGGTGGTGAAATAGGAATGGCAATTAGCCTCACCCCCAGCCCCTCTCCAAGGGGAGAGGGGATGATATGTCTTGTTGCGATGGTGCATTTGGGGGCTGTTGCCTGTTTCTAGTGGGCGGTGGTCTACACGCTTTTTTGGGGGGATGTGCCCCTTATGGGTGTGTAAATAAGGAAGTAATGATGTTTCTTGAACAATATAAACGATGAAGAAAAAAGCAATGTTACTTGCCTTTTGGGGCATTTTCATAGCATGGGGAGAGGTGTTGGCGCAATCTAAGACGGTGATTTGCGATGCCGTAAGCAAGGCACCAATTCCGTATGCCAATGTTTTTAAGGCCGAAGAGGGTAAGTTCCGTGGCACAACAAGCGATGAAAAGGGCGTGGCAATCGTTAACTTCCCCTTTCGTCAACTCACCGTTAGCCATGTTAGTTACGCCTCGTGCACACTCAATGTCTTACCCGATACCGTCTTTCTTACATCCAAAGAGCGGCTTTTAGGCGAGATTGTGGTTGGCAATGCCGAGCCACAATGGATTCGTAGCTTTCTAGAAAAGTTCGTATTAAAGAAGAAAAGCACATACCGAGCTGTGCGAAAGAACTTCAATTACAGCTATCAGACGCGAAACACCAGCGACAGCAGCGGCTATTGGTTTGAGAATACGGGTGTGATATGTGTGCCTGCCGCCACAGAAAAAAGGCTCTTTATGGTTAAACCCGCTATTGGTTACATTCATTTCAAAGATAAAACGGCAGGTTGCGACTTTGCCAATATGAAACGGATGGTTTATCATGACTTTGTAGACGAATTGGATGGGAAGTTCATTAAGCACCATTTGTTTCAGGTGAACGATGCTTTTAGCAACCCTAACAAAAACATTGTTCAGCTTTACTTCAAATCAGTGAAGTATGGCAATGAGGATAAAGGCTACATTACTGTTGACACGGCGCAATGCCAAGTGCTCTCTGTTGTGCGCAATATGGGCCTAAGTTACAACGTAAACAACAACACCAACAGCTTTACTCGCAGTGCATTTGGCTTGCTTATGGGGTGGAAATATGCCAAATGGGTTGTTCAACAGTCGTCAACATACTATGTTTCCGATGCTGGTTGTTACCTGTCATCGTGCAGATACAAGGCTTACATTCTCGCCGAATCGAAGAAAGGCAAGTACGCAGGTACTAAGTTCGACTCTTCTGAGGCAGAAATAACGTTCACGCCGACAGGCGATGGCATTGCTCTGCCATTCCTTACGCTCCCCGAACCTTGGTATATGAAGTTGATAATCACAAGGAAAGAACGGCAGATCGAGGAACAATTGCAGGGAATAGAGAAAGAATACGTTGTGTATTAGGGGTATTATGTAGAGGCCTGTGTTTCTTGTTGTTTTGTAGGTGTCGGCAAAATGCTAGGCCACATGATTGTTTGTATTAATGATGGTGCAACTTTTACTTCCCTTTCTCCTTTGAACAACGTTGTTGTTGCCTTTGGGGGATTTGCAATCCCCTTTTGAATGTTGGCCATTAAAGACCAGGTAAAAACCTCTTTTGAAGTTTGGCAAGAGAGCAAACGCTTTGCAAAACCATTCCTGTTAGGCCACAACCCGAAACCTCATTAATTTATAAAGCTGCCAACTTACAAGCTTATTCCTGTTGACTAGAACTCCCAAATCTCTGCTACATAATTCCAAAACCATTTCATTTTAACTATTAAACGCCAAAAGCTCACAAGCCTATTAAACCTAAAACTCCAAAAGCTCACAAGCTTATGCACCCATAACCCCCACTGATTCACTACCAATAAACTCATAAACTCGCAACCTCACCAACTCTCAACCTATCACCTCACCAACTCTCAACCTAACACCTCACCAACTCATAAACTAACAACCTTACCAACTCACAAACTAATAATCTTACCAACTCCCCACCTTGCAAAGTTAAAATAAGTAATATACTTTTACAAATGATGTATTGTCTGACACTCCATTCTAGCGAAAATAGAGGGTTAAAAGCATGCTATTGGGCATATTTTTTAGTTTTACTGGTTTCTTTTTCATCCCGTTTTTTGGGGAGTTACCTGCATTTTGCACCATTTTGCCTTTCTAGTTTGGTTGCCAACTCATAATTTTTCAGGTCCAAAAACTCACTTTTAGCCCCTAAAATCATACTTTTTAACGACTATTTTGCCCTTTTGAGCCATGTGTTTCATGGTTCGAAAGGGTTTTATTTATACAATTGCGGTGTATTTTTATGCTTATCTCCTCCCATTTAGCCGCATTTTACCCTGCGTTTTGCACC
>NZ_KV815008.1:33918-35927 GCF_001814145.1 Prevotella sp. HMSC073D09
CACCAAAACGCACTGCGTTTTGCGGCATATTGCATTGCATTTTGCGGCAAAATGAACAGCATTTAGTAGAAAATAGCCTAAAAACTGGTTTAAATGGCGGTCATTCCAAATAAATATTCATTTTGCCAACATCTACAACTAACCCCTTTTTGCATCAAAACCAACCCACGCGAGAATCGATTTTTTGCGGTTGGGTGGGCACTTGGTGAACAAAATGGGCACTCACGATGTTAAAATTCTTGCTGAAAAGGAGACAAATCGTGATTTCTTCGCTACTCTATGTTGGCAACTCCCTTTTGTCCTTCGTTTCCTAATGTGAAGGTGGGAGGCTGAAAAACAGCGTGACTGAAAGTGCCATAACAACCCACTTGTTGTTGGCTGCTATGGCCAATTGCTGCTGGTTTTACTAAGAAGAATGGCTTGGCATGCAACACAGGATTGTTGAAAAGGGGAATGTCGTTGTACGCTAGTAGGCTTGAACGCGGTGAGGCGTGTTGGGCTTGTGTGAACTTTGTTCGCTGTACCGACATCTTTTTATCCTCCAACATGCAACTTTTATCCCCTCTCAAACGTCTAATATTAAACAAAAGCATAAATAGCATGAATACAAATAAAGGGATATATCGTTCAAGAGACCGCAAGATAGCAGGGGTTTGTGGGGGCATCGCCAAGTATTTCGACTGGGATGTCACATTGGTTCGCCTAGTTTACGCCCTCGCTACCATTACCACTGCCTTCTCGGGCGTGTTGGTTTATCTTGTTGCATGGGCTGTTGTACCCAGCGAAGAGTTTGACCCACGACAGCAAGAATAGGTCTTTGAAAAATCAGAACACCACAAAAGCGTTTTAAATTACTCGTATCGGTGCTTAGCAAACCTGCAAAGCACATCCATTTGTGCCAGCAACCACAACCAGGTTGTTGGCACAAAGCTTTATATGTAACGCGTTGTCGTTTTGTTTTAGATAAAAAACATCTTGTAAAGTACCAAGGCTTTATCCGCTCTTTTTACTTACTGGCGTGTTGGATTTATCATGTTTCAGTGTTGTATGTTTTTGTGTTACGCAGTTATTTCTACATAAAAACATCATAAAAAGCGAATGGTTAATCCATATTTTTTGCTATATTTGCAGTGGAAACCACAACCCAAAGGAGGTAGTTATGTGTGCAACAATCATTTATTCTGCATTTCGCTGCAAGCTGTTATGTGTAATGGCGATGTGTTTGGTGTGCCTTAATGCCAACGCACAAGGCGGAAATGACACCGTATGTTGGCCACCTTACTCCCTTTTTGTTAAGCCCAAGTTTAGAACTTCGCCAGTAAAAATAACGCGCGTTTTCCGCGATGAAGACTATGCAAAGCCCAAGTTTCCAGGTGGCGAGGAGGCTTTGAAGGCCTTTATAGATAAAGAAAAGGTATATCCAGAAGAGGCCCAAGACGTTACGGGCAGGGTGCTATTGTCTTTCTTTGTGGAGGAAGACGGCCAAATAACAGACATTAGGCTCCTTCGTTGTGTACATCCCGCATTAGATAAGGCGGCAGTTAACGTTGTAAAAAGGATGCCCGCTTGGATACCCGGCAAGCGAAAAGGCAAGCTGGCGCGCTTGAAAGTCTGCATGGGCATTCCTTTTTATGTGATTAAAAAGGGCGGAACAGAGGCAGGACGTTGAGATAAATAAGTGGCGTTTCTAAGGATAGAAAACTTGCAAAGAGCTGGTAGACAATCCTTATTAAGCGATAATCGTAGTTGAAACAATAATAAACCAAAGGAGGGAGTTATGCGAACAATGAGCATTCATTCCGTATTTCGTTGCAAGCTATGGCTTGTAATAGCAATGTGTTTGGCCTGCCTTAATGCCAACGCCCAAGGCGGGAAGGGCAAGAATAAGAAACGAAATCAACCCAAACAAGTTAAGTCGGCAACTACTAAGGCCGAGGAAAGCCAGCGTGTTATGTGTGAAATTTTTGAAATATCACCTCAATTCCCTGGCGGAGATAAGGCACTGATGG
>NZ_KV815008.1:36027-37287 GCF_001814145.1 Prevotella sp. HMSC073D09
GCGTGCATCCTGCATTAGATAAAGAGGCATTAAGGGTTGTCAAAAAGATGCCCAAATGGATTCCAGGCAGTATTTATGGCAAACTTGTAGCTGTAAAATATAATTTAGTTATTGCATTTAAAGGCGAGGAAAAGGGAGGAACAGAGCCCGAACGGAGAGATAAATAAGTGGCGTTTTAAAGGATAGAAAACTTGCAAAGAGCTGGTAGACAATCCTTATTAAGCGATAATCGTAGTTGAAACAATAATAAACCAAAGGAGGGAGTTATGCGAACAATGAGCATTCATTCCGTATTTCGTTGCAAGCTATGGCTTGTAATGGCGATGTGTTTGGCCTGCCTTAATGCCAACGCACAAGGTGGGAAGGGCAAGAATAAGAAACGAAATCAGCCCAAACAAGTTAAGTCGGCAACTACTAAGGCCGAGGAAAACCAACGTTTTATGTGTGAAATTTTTGAAATATCGCCTCAATTCCCTGGCGGAGATAAGGCACTGATGGAGTTTTTAAAGAAAGAAGTGCGACAGCCTGATGAGGCAAAGGACGTTAAGGGCAAGGTTGTTATCGGCGTAATTGTGGAAACCAGCGGCGAACTAACGCATTTTGAGGTACGTCGCAGCGTGCATCCTGCATTAGATAAAGAGGCTTTAAGGGTTGTCAAAATGATGCCCAAATGGATTCCAGGCAGCATTTGTGGCAAACTTGTAGCTGTAAAATATAATTTAGTTGTTGCATTTAAAGGCGAGGAAAAGGGCGGAACAGAGCCTGAACGGAGAGATAAATAAGTGGCGTTTCTAAGGGTAGATAGCTTGCAAAGAGCTGATAGACAACCCCTATTAAGCGATAATCGTAGTTGAAACAATAATAAACCAAAGGAGGGAGTTATGCGAACAATGAGCATTCATTCCGTATTTCGTTGCAAGCTATGGCTTGTAATGGCGATGTGTTTGGCCTGCCTTAATGCCAACGCACAAGGTGGGAAGGGCAAGAATAAGAAACGAAATCGGCCCACACAGGTTAAGTCGGCAACTCCTAAGGCCGAGGACACCCTGCGTGTTGTGTGCGAAATTTTTGAAACACCACCTCAATTCCCTGGCGGTGATGTGGCACTGATGGAGTTTATAAAGAAAGAGGTGCGACAGCCTGATGAGGCAAAGGACGTTAAGGGCAAGGTTGTTATCCGCCTAACAGTGGAACCCAGCGGCGAACTAACGCATTTTGAGGTACTTCGCAGCGTGCATCCTGCATTAGATAAAGAGGCAT
>NZ_KV815008.1:37387-57868 GCF_001814145.1 Prevotella sp. HMSC073D09
AAAATGATGCCCAAATGGATTCCAGGCAGCATTTATGGCAAACTTGTAACTTCACGTTGTTGTATAGTTGTTGCATTTAAAGGCGGGGAAAGGGGCGAAACAGAGCCCGGACGTAGAGATAAATAAGTGGCGTTTAAGCCTTGAAAGCTACGCCTACTCTTCTTTTTTCTTCTTTATCCGCACACGTATTTTCCAGCCTGTCCACAGGCACCAAAGTATGGCCATGCCCACGATAAAGATGTAAACAACCGACATCGAACCTAAGAAAGTGTACATCCTACCCGTGTGTATCTCTAATGCTACGTTGCGAAGCGACATCGGCAACGAAGACATCCATTGGGGCATTGGGGCAAAATCTGTGCCTGCCGAATAGTTAACTACGTATTCGTTTGGACCGAAATCGCTGCTGAAACCTGCTACGGCATTGGCTCCTACAGGCGGACCTTGCACGGCTATGGCCGGTTGCTCCGTGAAATAGTCGATTACCATCCCCGTACTACGCTGCCAAATGCACAGTCCACTGAACGAACCAAGGAGCCAATAATCGCCGTCCACCGTTTTTTGCACGTTCAATCCCATTACGCTTACAGGCGGTTGAACGTCTAGTTTGTTAGGTTTTTCCGAGAGCGTGGCCAGCGAGTAGAACCCATCCGAGGTGTAAAGCAGCCAGTCGTGCATGCGTTCGTCCCAACGCAGCGAGCGCAGTTTGTCGTACCACGGGTTGTTGCTGCTGGTTTTGGTTAGCGGAATGGCAGGTACTTTTACGTTGGCTACAAGCAAAAGCAGGGGCGGACGAAGAAACCAGCCCGTGATGCAGACAAGCAGGGTGAGTACGATTGTTAGTCGGCCGATGCGGTCGTGCCACGAAAACAGCCATTGCCTTGCAGCAGTGTGCGCCTTCTTTCCCAAATGGGGCAACAGCCAATAAACAACTCCCGAAAGGCAAAGGAAAATAAGTATCAGTGCAACCACGTCCACAACGAGCTTGCCCACAAGTCCAAATAATTCGCCACTATGCAGCCACCAAAGGGTGCGGAAGAGCGAAAAACGTGGCGCGCCACCATCGGGTGCGGCTAGTTCTATGCGTTGAAAACTGTGGTAAGGCACGCGCGCAATGAAAACTTGCGACCGCGTTGTTACCACGAGCGTATCTCCGCGTGTGGCAATGTCCGATATTCTATCGCCGTGCAGCAAGTCTAAGTTCACGGTTTGCCACGTCTTTTTTCCGTCAAGTTTGAACAGTCCGTATTGTCCTGCGGCGAAAACTTCGCCCGTAGGCACGATGGCCATGCCGCGAATATTGCGGTTGTCCACTCCCTGGGGCATACCTTTGTTGAAGTCCATGAACGCCTTAGCAGTGCTGTCGGTTAGCCACACGCCTGCGTTGCCGTAGAGCAGAACCTTGTTGCGCCATTTAATGGTGCCGCGAAACAGTCCGTTGTTCCACTTGTCGTAGCTGTATTCTTGGGGTAGGAGGTTGCGTCCCACGTTTACACTCGAAAAAAGTGTGGGGTGGTTAAGTACAATTCCCGATAGGCAAAACATCAATAAGAAGAAAGCTAGCACCAATCCGAAGTAACGATGGTGCTTTGTCCATTTTTTCTTTTTCACTTTTCTGTTGTTTGTATGTTACTGCACCCGTTCTTGTTATGAGCCATGTGCAAATGGCTTGGCATAACCCATGAAAGTGGGTGAGGAGTAAAAAATGAGCACTAGCCGTTGAACCTAAGCTGTGGTCAACACCATGTGGCAAGCCTTTTTGAGTGCACAAAAATACAAAAAACGACTGATTTTGCAAAATCAAATCGGCCTAAAATGAACGGAACGCACGCACTTTAAGACGTAATGGCGTACTTGACCCTAATCGGTTGTTAGGTTGCTTGTCAATTATCTTAGGCTGTTTGCATCGTTTCCTGCTCAACAAGCAAACAACAACTGCACAGGCTCTAACGGTCGTTAGGAGGTTAATTGCATGGGTTAATCCCCCGATAACACATTTATACGCGAGTGGGAGAGTGGAACAACGTTTATCACCACATCTGCGTTTGTCTTTTTTTGTGTCGCGTTGTCCTAAAAGCGGAGGAATGAATAGGTAATTAAGGGCAGCCGTAATGGCTACCCTCTAATCACTTTTGGGCTAATGTTGTTGGTTTTCTTTCAGTATTCCCTATTGGTCTTAATGTCGAGCCAACCCGGTATTCCTTTCTTGACAATGTGGTAGAAGGAGTCGGTTACTTTCATTATTTTATCATATACGGGTACTTTGTCGCGGGGGTATAGGCCTACTTTCTTGTCCTTGTAGAAGTAAATGTAACCATCGGAGCGCATGATGAGGAAATCGTTGTTTATCGGAAAGATTGTCTTTCCCACGACTTTTGCGGGTGGATAGATCATAATTGTCTTATCCCTATTACCCAAAGACTCGTAATTATACTCTGGTAGCATGCTCTTTTCCCTGTAATATTCATAGACCATAATACCGTACTTTCCTTTCCTGCATACCCTTAGCATTTTAGGGTACGCTTTATCTTTGGGGTCATCGCTGTTTTCATCATAGCTAAATGATTTTCTCCCATCGAGGAATGTCACAGCATCTGACGGCAGGAGGTCGGAAAGCCAATAACGTTCGTCTATGTCTGGGTCGCCAGGGTCGCGGGTGTAAATTTGCACTAGATGCTTGCCTTTGTTTTTGAGAATGTTGTGTGTCCAGTCAATCACTGTTCCGCATACCCGACGCCACCTCTTGATGAAACCTTTAACCTTTTGGCCCATTTCATCATAGTAGTAAGCCCCTTTCTCGTTCAATACTTCAATGCATCCAACCATGCACGTTTCAATTTCTCTTGCTACTTTTGCCTTTCCTACATTTAGTTTGTTGAGGTATAGGTTGAAAACGTCGATGCGGTTTCCTCGTTTTGCGATGATAAAACGGTAGCTGCCGCTAATCCAGTCGTATTCTTCTTTCAGTACGTCTTCTCCAAGTTGATTAACCAGTCGGCACTTCCCTGTTTCGGTTTTTTCAACGTCGTAGAAACTATATCTATTGAAGTATTGAAATTCGTAAGGCTTGGCTCCGTCGTACTTTTCCCCAGCCATTGTCAGCTTCGCGGAATAAAGGGGGTTGTAGAACGAACACATTAGTCCACCCTTTGGACTGGGGAGTATCACGTATCTAATGCCTTCCTTGTAGAGTATGAATATCTTTTTGCCTCCTTTGATTTCCAAAATAAGTGGAACGAAGTAGCTTGAACGAGTGGAGCGCCAGGTAACGGCAGAGTCAGGCAGGTTGATTGATAGGGTGCGGTTGTAATTATCATGCTCTCCATCACCATAGACAAGATCCTGTATGGTGGCAAAATCTTGCCTTAAAAACTTCAACACACTGGTGGGATCGTTGGTTTGAGGCTTTTGTTTCTCATGGTCGTCAATGCTGAAGGTCTTGTTGATGTATTCGTCCAAAGGCATTGCATGTAATTCTTGGGCATCTACCAGTCTTTGCCGTGGCTTGTCGATGTCTTCTCTGCTCAATGTGTCTTTGTGTGGATTTATGTTCCACTTTATCAGCATGATGTTGGGAGATTTGTCATGTCTTGTCTTTTCTTCTACTTGTAGGCTTTGCCTTGTGTATTGGTTCGGCCCAATTTTGGTGTACACTTTGAGGTCATTGCTACTGTCGTCAAAACTAACGGCATCAACATCGGGCAACGAGATGGTTTGTTGCGCATGCAGGCTTGTTGCATGATAGCAACAGAGAATAACGAGGGCTAATAGCTTTTTCATAGGCGCTTATTTATTTGTGTTGTGAGCAAAGATAATCATTTCAATGGTAAAATGCTAATTATTTAACAAAAGAATAAAGGGTACAAGCGTGTGAGTAGTGTTTGTACAGGGCAGAATGTGAACTTCTACAACAAAAGCACTTGCCTTGTTCTCTTGCGTATATTCATTTTGTGCGTGCAGGGAGAGTGGCGATTGGCGAAATTTATTGCAACTTGATGGTGCATGATTTACATGAAAAAGGCATTTTTGTGATATGGTATAAAGCGCATTAGGCATGCCGTAATGGCCACTCTCTAATCTCTTCTGGGACTATCGTTGCTGGTTTACTCCCAATATTCCTCATCGGTTTTAATGTCGAGCCAGCCCGAGATTCCGTTCTTAACAATGTGGTAGAAGGAGCCCGTTACTTTCTTTATTTCATCATATACAGGTGTTTTGTCGCGGGGAAAGAGGCCTACTTTCTTGTCCTTGTAGAAGTAAATCAGACCATCGGGACGCATGATGATTGAGTCGTTGTTTATCGGGAAGACAGTTTTCCCCACGATTTTTACGGGTGGATAGACCTTTATTTTCTGCTGGTAATTATCCATACGCTTGGTAACTAACTTCGGTTTAACCCCCTTTTTCTGCTTATATTCATAGGCTATGATGCCGAATTTCCCTTTCCTGCCTACTCTTATCCATTCAGGTTGTACGTCGATGTCGCCGCAAAGCGAGCTGTTTTCACTTTGGAAGAATGATTTTTCCCCATCAAGGAAGGTCACGGCGTCTGATGGTAGTAGGTCGGAAAGCCAATAGCATTCGTCTTCTATGGGAGAACCAGGCTCGTCGGTATAGATTTGCATTTGGTAGTTTCCCTGCTTTTTAAGAATGTTGTGTTGCCAGTTAGACACCATTTTGCATATACTAATGCTGCCCATGATGGGGTGTTTTAGCCTGTTTCCCATTTCATCATAGTAGTAAGCCCCTTCCTCGTTCAATACTTCAATGCAGCCAGCCGCACAAGCATCAACCTTTTTTACCACTTTTGCCTTTCCAATGTTTAGCTTTTTGTTGTAAAGGTTGTAAACATCGATGTCGTTTCCTCGCTTTGCAATGGTAAAGCAGTAGTGGTTGATAATCGAGTCATATTCTTCTTTCAGCACATCCTGTCCGAATGAGTTAAACAGTCTGTATTTCCCTGTCTCGGTCTTTTGAACGCTGTAAAAGGTCTTTTTATTGAAATACCGCAGGTTGTAAGACTTGACATCGTTACATTCTTTTGCAGCTATTGTCGGCTCTTTTGGATTAAGGTTTTTATCAAACTCAAACATTTGCCAACCTCCTGAACTGGGAAACATCATATATTCAACGCCTCTGTTGTAGAGTAACAATACCTTTTTGCCTTCTCTGAGTTTCAAAATCAATGGTACGAAATACTCCGAACGAGTGGAAGGGTTAGCAATAACAGAGCCGGCAGTGTGGCCTGATAAGGAACAATCGTTATTTGCCCCCCTTCCATTCCTATAAATAAGTGGCTGTATTACGGCAAAATCTTGCCTTAAAAACGTCAACACATAAGTGGAGTTGTCCGTTTCACTTTTGTTTTCCCCGCTGTCATTCATGGTGAAGGGCATGCCTACGTATGAGTCCCAATCTATTGCATGTAAGTCTTTTACCTCGATAAACCTTTTCGGCAGCTCATCGAAGTCTTTTCTGCTCACAGTGTCTTTGTGTGGATTAATGTTCCACCCTATCTGCGTTATGTTGGGAGAATTATCCAGTCTTGTCTTCTCTTCTACTTGTAGGCTTTGCCTTGTGTATTGCTCTGGCCCAATCTTGGTGTACACTTCGATGTTATTGCCATAGCAATCAAAACTAATGGCATCTGCATCGGGCAACGGGATGGTTTGTTGCGCATACAGGCTTGCCGCATGATAGCAACAGAAGATTATGAGGACTAATAGCTTTTTCATAAGCACTTTCTTATTCGTGATATGTACAAGGTGTTTCGGGATATGACATAAAGAGCATTGGGCCTGCGGCTTGCCTTGTTCAAAATTCGGGAAACCAGCCTTATTTTAAATGGTAATCTCAATGAGATTGCCCTCAAATCCCACAATACAACTTTCATAATAGCCGTCGCCTGTGGTTCGCGGACCATCAAACACCTCAAATCCCTTGTCTTTTAGTTGAGCCGTTAGTGCGTCTACCCGCTCTTTACTGCCAACGCTGAACGACAGATGAGCGAAACCCGTCCTGTTAGGTTCTTTCTCTCTGTCTGCCATTTCTGGCTTAGTCATTAACTCCAAGCGCGTGTTGTCGTCGAATGAAAGGAAGAAAGAGCGGAAACCTGTGCGCTGGTTGTGGTAGCCTTCGTTGCTCTTTGCCCCGAAGTAAGTTACGAAAAAGTTACGTGCGCCTTCAAGATCGCAAACGTAAATGGCTATGTGGTCTATCTTCATTTGTTGGGATGTTTGTTCGTTAGGCGTTTATTAATTGTAAGGAATAATGGCCGTTAGTGAGGCTTGGTACACGCTGTTGATTATCAAAGGCGTGATGTTTTGGGATGCTCTTTCGCTGTTGGCTAGAACAGCATGCAGGCATTGCCTATGTGCCACGGCCCAAGTGATAGGGGGTGATGTGGGTTTCGCCCCACCTTAGGCGGCTCTTGTTGCTACGAGGGCGGGGCGAATGGGCGTTATTTCATCTTTGTTTCCATGAACTCTCTCAGTATGTCGCAGTGTATAATGTAGGCGGCCTCCGTTTTCGAACTCTTCACATACTTGGCCAACTTGGTGTAATTGGCGTTGATGTCTGTTTCGTTTTCTAGGTCTTCAAACCAAGAACCAGGTCCTAGCAGTCGCGGTAAAGTGGCGATGGCGTACGAAACGTAGGCCATAGCAAAGAGAGATGGCAGCTTTAATTCGCCTTTTCGGCTGTTGGCACCTAGTTTAAGCAGGGTAAGCGCCTGTTCGGGGAAGTTCATTTCGTAATTTCCAGGCTCGTCGTAACGACTGTAACTGTCGCGCGTTAGATACCAACAATCGCCATGTATGGATGCTTGGAAATAGTGCGAGGCAAGGGTATAGGCCACTTCGGCCTGCACATCCTTGTTGCGGGCGAGGCGATATTGGCTTTGAAGTTGCAGCATATCACGGCAGAATTTCAGTCTGGGATTCACTGTGATCCTTTTGTTTCTCTCGCTTTCCGAGGGTTCTGTGCTATGTGTAAACCAGCGGTCGAGGGTGTAATCTGTGCCTGCGACGTACTCGGCATAGTAGCACATGTTGACATAATCGAGGCTAACCTTCTCCAAATATGGAATGGCATCTGCAAAATGGCCTTCTCGCAAGTAGGCTTTACCGATATAGCTGTTAAAATAGTCGGCATTTTTGGATGCCTTTTCGAGTGCGAAACGTTGCAGCGGGTCGGCAGGCGACGAGCTTAAATACTGGTAATAAGCCAGTATTTCCTTCGAGGTAAGCGTGTCAAGTCCTACCTTATACTCCCACGAACTAGGCAGGTCGGCATGCCCTTCTGGCTCGCTTTGCAGGGCAATGCCCATTAAGGCGTCTATCATGCCCAGTAGGGCGAGGGTTTGATTGTTGTCTTTCGCCTGTTGGTAGCGCGGTATAAGGTGGTTGTACACCACGTTTTCTAGTGCCGTGGCGTGGTAATAGTCGTATCTGGAAACGTCGTTGGATGGCTTTCGTTCGGCAGCTCGGCCAAGCAGCCATTTTATTTCGCCCACAACATACGTCGAATAGGCCTCGCCCAAAGGCTCGGTATGTATCGAGGCAAGTAGGGCGATGCACCGCGCGCAGTCTTTCGCACGCTTCGTACCACTAAGTTGTTGTGCCTCCTTGGCATACTTTTGTGCAGCTTTGTAGTTGGTTAATTCGAACAGCACCATAGCCTGTGCTGCCTTCCACATGGCTTTGTTGCGTACGCTTTCGTTGTGCAACACGTCTGTTTGTACGAAGTTGATGAAGTCTTCTGCCTCTGCTTTCGTGTCGGGTTCTATTTGGTCGGCCTTTAACGAGCTTTCGTAATTGTACTCCCATCCATATCCGCCGTTTACGTAATAGTGCAGTAGGTAGATTAGGGTGGGCGAGTTGGGCTCTTCCTTATATATGCGTTTGATGCCGGCCAGGTTTCGATAGTTGCGCATGGCCCACTCCATACTTTCCCAATCGCCTTGTTTTACATAGATGTCGCATGCCTTTCGCCATTGTCCTAAGTTTAGTATGGCGTTTGCATAAAGGCTGTGCATCATGTCCTTAAACACGCTTTCGGGTAGCTTAGATGCAGTGAGTACCCAGAAATCTTGGTTGGCGCGATAGTCTTTAAGCACAAGGTTGGTGCGCATATATAGTAAGGCGAACTGCGCCTTTAAGCGTTGGCCACCATAGGCTTTGGCCGTTCGTTGCATGGCAAGCAGCGTTTTGCGGCGTTGGGCCAGCTGTTGTGCCGTGGGATAGGTCCAACTGTCTTTCAGTTCCTCGCAAATCTTGTTGTATTTTAGCGTTTGGCGGAGATAGAGCAGCATCTCTTCGTCGTGCTTTTTCTTGGCGGCAGCAAAGAGACGGGCGCAGCCGTTCTCGAAGTAATAATCACAAGCGTTACGGTATCCTTTGCTCCATTCTTCGCTAAGGGGTGTTCGGTCGCCCGTGTACTTGGCCCAGAAACGTGCCAATCTTTCGGCGTTCACAAGCTCGTAGTCGTGAGAATAGACGTCGAAGAAGTTTCCTTCGTGCCAACCCGAACCGTCGGCGCATGCCCATGTCTTGCTGGTAAAGAACGATATGCAGGCAAGTAGGCTAAGGGTTATAAATCTTTTCATAATCGTTTGATGAATATTTTGTTAGATTGCGGTTGTTAATGTCGTAAAGGATAATCTCGTTGTGCACATCGGGACGATGTTTGTTTATTAGTTGTTGCACGCTTTGCAGGTCGGCAAGGGTGGTTTCGCGCACGGCGATCGAGTCGGTCGGCAGCACGGGATACTCGTCTTTGGTATGTATTATCCCCACGAACTTGCCGCTACGAAACAGCGCACGAACCCTAAACAGCGGGTAAGCGGCATTGAGCGGGAGCGAGTACGACCGCAAACCGCCGATGTATTGGCGAACGACTTCGGGGTCGAGAATGGGCTTTTGGTTGGTAAGTTGCCGAAAATCGCCTGTGTTATAGAGCATCAATGTGCCTTTATCTACGGGCGGAGCCTGCATGCCAAGCTGATGGAGCCGAATGGTGACCGAGAGTTTAAGGCCTGCCTTGGCTAGCAATTGGTGCAGCCGGCGAAGGAACTGAAAGTAAACGTCTTGTGTTTGCTTGCTCCAATCGCAGTCTATCTGTATTTCTTTCACGTTCTTCACGCCGTGTGTTTCGTTCATTTGGCGAATGCGTTGCCACAGTTGTTCGGCAAACTGGGGTGGCTGGCGCATACATTCGTTGGTGATGAACACGGTGGGTATCACCTCGATGCCTTGTGGAACGGAGTCGTTGAAGGTGATAGTGGCGTTGGGTAGTGGCTCTTGGTTGGGCTTTTTCACCACGTCGAAATAGCGTATGTATAGCCTTTGCACGTTGTGTGTCTTGTAGAATTGGCGTTTCAGACTGTCGTTTACAAAGGTGGTACTCCAATAATAAAGGGAGCGAACGGGCTTTTGCCGTGTACCAGAGCATGCCCCAAGGAACAAGGCTAAGGCAACGAGCAACGCAAAGGCGATGTTCGGGCCGTGTTTTTGGGGTGGCGTGGTAATTTTGTTCATAGGGTTAGTGGTGTTTTTAAGAGCTTAATTGGCTTCCAATCGTTCTAGTCGTAGCGTTTGGTCCGAATAGTCAACCACGGCCAGTCGGTGGGTAATGAAGATGATCGTCTTATCTCTCGATGCCAATATGTTGCTTAACAGCTGGCGTTCGGTTTCTGGGTCGAGCGCGCTTGTGGCCTCGTCGAAGAGCATGATGCTACGGTCGCGCAGCAATGCTCGTGCAATGCCAATGCGTTGGGCTTGGCCTTCACTCAGTCCACCGCCCGACTCACTGCACACCGTATCAAGTCCGTGTGGCAGTTCCATCACGAAGTCGGCGCAGCTTTTGTGCAGGGCGGCAATCATTTCTTCGTCTGTTGCGGCGATGTTTCCTAGTTTAAGGTTCTCTCTAATGGTGCCACTCATGAGGGTGTTGCCTTGTGGAACGTAAACAAAGTTGCAGCGCATCAGTGGCGTTAGCTCTCTCGAAGTGCTGTCGTTGTAGATGTTTACGCTGCCTTTGGTGGGCGACACCAATGCTAGTAGCATGCGGATGAGTGTGGTTTTGCCTGCGCCCGTTTCGCCCAGTACGGCAGTACAGCTGCCTGGCTTGAAGTCGAAGCTGAGGTCTTTCACGATGTCGCGTTCTCTGTCGCTGTAAGCGAAGGTCACATTGTCTAGTAGCAGGCCGCAGGGAGCATCGAGGTATTCGGGTTCGCCCTGCTGTTCTAGTGGGTTTTCTTCAAGTTCCATCAGTCGTTCGGCTGCTGTGAACACCGCTACGAAGGCCGGAGCTAGTCTCGTTAAGTTGCGTGCTGGGTTTTGTATGCGGTTTACAAGTTGCAAAAATGCGGTCATTCCGCCAAACGTCAAGGTATGATCGGCCAACCGAATGGCGGCCCAAAGGAAGGCCACGAGATAGCCTAAGGCAAAACCGAAGTTAAGAACAACGCTCGAAAATACGGAGAAAAGCGTTCGGCGCACCACGTGTTGGCGCAGTTCGCTTTGGGTTTCGCCCAGCTTGTTCACCATCATGTTGTCGCTTTCAAGCGTCTTAATGAGCATGCGGTTTTGGATGGTTTCTTGCAAAACGCTTTGCACTTTACTGTCAGAGTCGCGCACCTTGCGTGTTAGTTGGCGCATCTGCCCCACGTAAGTGCGGCTGGCCAGTAAGAAAATGGGCAGTATGCCCACGATAACCAAGGCTAGGATGTGGTCCATGGCAAAGAGGTAGCAGAATGCTCCCACAAACATGGCGAAGACGGAAAGCGACGATGGGATTGTTTCTGTGAGGAAAGTAACCACTTGGTTCACGTCTTGTTCGAGCCTATTAAGCACGTCGCCCGAGTGAAAAGCCTCTTTGCCGTGCCATTGCGATTTGAGCAGCCGGTCGAGCATACGCTGTTGCATGCGGTTTTGTGCCTTTATTCCCAAGAGGTTTCTCACCCATGTGCTGGCTATGCTGAGCGAAAAGTCGGCCAATATAAACAGTCCCATCACGCCCACAGCCCAGTAAATGGACCCGGGAACAGAACCCGAGGCCACGTCGATGGCGCGCTTTACGGCCCACACCTGGGCCAAACTCACCACCACTTGCATCACGCCGATAGAGGCATTGAGCATTGCTTGCAGCCTGTTGCCGTTCCAAGCCAACCACAACCAGCGAAGAATGGTTTTGGTGGAATATTTGTTGTCGGGTATCCTAAGTAGTGATTTAATTTGCATGTTTCAACATTTGGGTGTGTTATGCCTTGCTGTACGGGCCGTGGGTGGCCTCCAAACTTTCGCTTCATGTGGGTTTGCAGGCAAGCTGCTGTTCCTTTTGCGGTGCTTGTTGTGTGGCAGCAGGCTGTTGTTATCCTTCTTCTGAGTGGCTGTTGGGCATGTCGGCGTTTCTACTGTCCGCGCCCCACATCATCTTGTTTCTAAGCGTGGTGAAGTAGGTTTGGTTGTTTCGTCTTACCTGTTTCACCACGTATGGGGCTTTGCTGATGTGTATGTCGACCCCTTGCACCAGCTTGGTGCTCCGCCCGTCGATGGCTACGAGATAGTTATGCGACCTACTTTCTACGCTGAGTTGCAGCTCAACGTTGTCGGGTAGCACGATGGGGCGCACGTTCAAGCTGTGCGGCGCCACGGCCGTAAGGCAAAGTGCGTTGGTGTTAGGTGCCACAATGGGGCCGCCGTTTGAGAGGTTGTAGGCCGTAGAGCCTGCTTGTGTGGCCACGATAAGGCCGTCGGCCTGATAGGTAATGAGCCTTTCACCATCTACACGCACACCAATGGTAATCATCGAGGCGTCATCGCGTTTCAGTATGGCAATGTCGTTCACGGCAAAGGGGTTGCCTCCGAAAGGCTCGTTCCCTGCCTCCACCTTCATTACCACATGCTCTTCAATGCGGTATTCGCCGTTGAAGATGTCGTTCAAAGCATCTTCGGCCTTGCTTGCAGGCACGTCGGCCAAAAATCCCAAGCGGCCCATGTTGATGCCGACAATGGGTATTTGCTTTTGTCCTATGCGGCCGGCGGCTTTCAGAAAGGTGCCGTCGCCGCCCAGAGAGAGGGCAAGTTGGGCATCGAAGTCGTTGCCGTAGAATGGTGTTAAGGGGTAAGCGGGCAGGTTGCCGCTCTGCCGAAGGTAATCAAGAAACGGCTCGTCAACGTACACTTCGGCCTTGTGCTGTGCCGAACATTGCACAACACGGGCTATGGCGCGCTCGTTATGGAGTTGACATTCGTTGCCGAAGATGGCTATTTTAAGCGGACAACTGGGCATGGCGTGTATGTTTATACTTTATCTTTGGTGTTTCTCGGCGTTGTTCGCTAAGGCATATTGCCTGCGTTTTGCCGTCGTAACCTTTACAAGTCCTTTCTTGCAAAAGTAAACAAAAAAAGCGAGAACACGGCCTTTATCCTGTAAAATATGTGAAGGATGCGAAAAAAGGACAATAGGATAGGAGCGTTGGGAGAAACGAAAGTCTGGCTTTCGGCCCGCTTGGCAAGCAGACTTTCGCGGGCAACGGCCGTGCTGCAAACCTTCATGCGGCCATATATAATCAAATATTGCTGGCAGCTAAACTATAAATCGGCTCGGTTTCTCTGTCCGCAATGCCCGTCAATAGGCGTTGCGGATTTCGTTTTCGAAAAGTAAGCCCCCCTTTCAAGCTATCCTTCATCCCAGAAGTTCTTCCGTGTAAGTGCTCTTTTACTAGCACAAGGATTATAATCAGGCAGAATTGAATTTAGAAAACCACAGATGCACAGTAAGCAAACAACATACCTCCTTTTCTTCTGGGTAAGGGGTTGCTGATACAATGCAACCCACGTCTTGCATTCTCCTAACAACAACGTTCCAAAAGTAATTCTGTTTGACTATAAATTCACGAAAAGCCAATAACTCCCGAAGTGTTTCAACTCATCAACTCACTAGCTCATCTATTCAAAACCACTAAAAACGCAGAAACTCACAAGCCCATCAACTTACAAACTAAAAAAAGTCGTCGACCCATCAACGCACAAAACTCAAGAACCCATAAACTTATAAACTCAGAGCCCACAAGCCCATCAAATTACAAACCCCAAAAGCCATCAACCCATCAACGCACAAAGCTTAAAAGCGTTGCTTTTATTTTACAACACCTCTTCAAATTCCACTCCGTTCTAGCGAAAATATAGGCTATAAAGTTGGTAAAAATCCACTTTTTATACCCTTTCACGGCTTGGAACTTGTCAAATTTTAAGTCCGCAACCTGCATTTTGCACCATTTTGCCTTTCTAGATTGGTTGCCAATTCATAATTTTTCAGGTCCAAAAACTCACTTTTAGCCCCCAAAATCCCACTTTTTAACGGCTATTTTACCCTTTTTAGTCATGTATTTAATGCTTTGAAAAGGTTTGTTTATACCATTTTCACTGGATATTTATGCTTATCGACTCGCATTTAGCAGCATTTTGCACCGCATTTAGCACCAAAATGCCTTCCATTTAGCACCAAAATGCACTGCGTTTTGCACCATATTGCAGTGCGTTTTGCATCAAATCGCAATACATTTAGCTGCAAACAGCCCAAAATTTGGTACAATTGGCGGCTTTTCCAAATAAATATTCATTTTGCCTGCACTTACAACTACCCCCTTTTTGCACCGAAACAAACCCTCGCGAGAATCGATTTTTTGCGGCAAGATAAGCGGTTGGTGGATAAAAAGGGTACTCATAATGTTAAATTTCTTGCTAAAAAGTTGACAGGCAATGGCAAGTTGACGAGTTGACAAGTTAATAAGAAGGCAAGTGTACAAGTGAACGAATTAATTGTTCTTTTCTCGTTTCTCTAAAAGTGCGTTTTCTCGCCACGACAATGTTCGAGCAAGCTCGACATTGTTCATTTGGCTTAACGAAAACGTTCACCTTTCGAGTTTTGGCACAAACATGTCCATGTTGACATCGGAACATAAGAAACATGAAGAAGTGCGCTTTACCTTTTCCTCATTATGTGCCACTGACAGCCCGTTTTCGACTTGTAGAGAATGCACTGAACGACCTCCGACAGGTCACTTTTTGTAACATAACCGCGTTTTGCCACCGACAAATGTGGCAAGATCTCAAATTTTATTGTATCTTTGTCCAGTACTTCGTACATGAGAGGAGTGTTTATCTTGGTTTTTACAGCACAAAGATAATAAACTCCTCTCAATTTGTAGAGATTTTAAAAGTTTAGATGACTTCTATATTTGCAAATAACAACATAATACTCATAAAGTGCTTCATAAGTAGAACAAAATGGAGCCTAACCAAGAACGAGAACATACAGGCTTAACTTGCAAAAACAGGAAAAGCCACACTATCGTGAACTCATACGTTTACAATCGTTGCCAACCAAGTCTTAAATTGTTATTCCAAATAGCAGAGATTTTATTAGCGAGTCCAAAGTATTTGGTTAACATTCCAGATGAATAACTTTTTCATTATGGCAGAACATAAAGAACAAAATAAAAGATCTATCCGTTTCTTCAACGACCGTGAAGTGAGGGCGGTATGGGACGATAGCCATAATAAGTGGTGGTTCTCAGTGCTGGACATCATTGCAGCAATCAACGAGCAAGATGATTATCAAAAGACCAAAAACTATTGGAGGTACCTCAAAACAAAGTTGAAGAAGGAGAATAGCAAACTGGTTAGTGGCACTAACCAGTTGAAACAACCTTTGATGAGATTATGGATAAATACATCGAAATGAAAATTCGTACTAACGAGTACCATGTGAACTCGTTCGCAGATGGTCGAGAGCAGCCGAATTTATGCGATGTAGGGCATCCATTTATGGAAGGTAATAGGCACAGACCCACCTTTGACTCAACCTTATGCTGAAGCGTTCTCTCAAACAGGGTGTGGATTGGAGGAAATAGACAAGAACGATTATCTATCGGCAATGCGTGAGAGTGTTTCAGATAGTATACACATCAAGGCTTTGGTACAGCCAGCTCGCACTACAAAGATTGATGACTGGCAATGTTTATGAAAGGTATTGATTATTCATACTATTATGAGCAAAATGATTAAAAATTAAAACAATGTTCTATAGCATTATACAAAGGAAAAGGAACGAATGGTTAAGTCGTACAGGCTGCCCTAGCAAATCTTTACTTTCATACATTGAAAGTAAAGGGATGATGCGTGATGCGCAAATTGAGGCGATAAAGACTTACTTGTTTTTGAAGATAGAATGTGGCAATAAACCTTTGTGGAGGCTTTTCACAGAGGGAGATTTCTTGTCCCTCAATCTTGACAATATGAGTCTTACCGCTAGGGCGAGACATGTTCTTGAAACAAATAAAGCAGCAGCTTCACTTTATGAATATGCCTGCCTGAGTGATGAGCAAGGTAATGTTTCTGCACCAGCATTAAAGAAATACATAGAAGATAATCCTGATATAATAGACTATGTCGAAGTCTTTAAGAAGTTATTTTACGATGTAGCCTATCCTGACTATATTTTTAGTTTACCAATGGGAGCAGGTAAGACGTATTTGATGGCTGCGTTTATCTACCTTGACTTATATTTCTCGTTAAATGAGCCGGACAATCCTTCCTTTGCGCATAACTTTATGATTTTGGCTCCATCGGGTTTGAAGTCTTCTATTATTCCCAGTATAAAGAACATACAAGACTTTGAACCTACATGGATTCTTCCAGAGCCATCTGCATCTCAAATAAAGAATGAAATTCAGTTTGAAATACTTGATGCGCAGAAGACTGCACAAAAGAGCAATCTTGTTAAGAATCCCAATGCACAAAAGATAAATAGTCATCTGACATCAAATGGTGTTCGTGGTCTGGTGGCAGTGACCAATGCCGAGAAAGTAATTCTTGACAAATTAGATAAAGATAGAAGTCCATCATTTCTTAGCGATAAGGAAAAGAAAGAGTTTGAGATTTCTAATGAGCTTAGAGCTATTGTAGGTAAGATTCCCCATCTTTCTATTTTCATTGATGAAGTGCACCATGCTTCAGACGGGGACATAAAGCTGCGTCAGGTTGTTAATAAATGGACAGAAACAGAAACCTTTAATTCTGTTTTAGGTTTCTCGGGTACTCCTTATCTTTCTACTGCCGAGTCGGTGAAGGTGGGATTAGACTTGTCATTGAAAAACAAGAACCTTTCAAATGTTGTTTATTATTATCCGCTGATAGAAGGTGTGGGTAATTTCTTGAAGTCTCCAACAATAAAAGTGGCAGATGGTGGTTATGAAACTATTATTCGCAAAGGCGTGACAGAGTTTCTTGATACCTATGGTAATTTAGTTTATTCTAATGGTACATGTGCAAAAATGGCCATCTATTGTGGACGTATAGACAATTTGGAGGAGAATATCTATCCCATCGTTGCTGAGCTTATCAGTAAGTTCGGCTTGAATCCTGCTGATGCTATTCTTAAATATCATGGTGGAAATAAAGAGTATTCCGTACCTGAGAGTGCTGCTGTTGAGTTTGCTTCATTAGACACTAATCTCTCAAAGGTAAAGATAGTGTTGTTAGCGCAAATAGGTAAAGAGGGTTGGGACTGTAAGAGCCTAACCAGTGTTATCTTACCACAAAAAGGTGCATGCCCACAGAATATGGTTTTGCAGACTTCTTGTCGTTGCTTACGTCAGGTTGTAAAGAATAATAAGGAAACGGCTTTGATTTGGCTTAACGAGGATAATGCTAAAACGCTGAATAGAGAATTAGACAAGCAACAGCATACTTCTATTGAAGAACTGAATAAGGGGGGTAATACCAAACTGTACACCTTGCAGCGTTTCTCTCGTATGGAAAAATTGCATGTGCCTCCGATCAACTTTTACCAACTGAAGGTGTCTTACCTAACATTAGTGTTAGAAGATAAGCTGAACACTGCAAAAGAACTGCAAAGAGATGATTTTTATTCTATCAGTGGCTTACAACTAATCCAACAACAGAATCTAAAAGGAGAGATAGAAGATAAATCTACAGAGCTGTTGCTGGATGATGAAAGGGACAAGCCTATTACATTTAATAGTTGGCTACACCTTATTTGTAAAGAGAGCTTCCGCACTTTGCATATTGCTCAATTAAAGAAGTACACCACGCCTCTGCAAGCTATCTTTGATACTATCACAGAGTTTCGTGATGGTATACGCATTCTTAAAGGAGAGTATAACCAAAAGCACGTTCGTGCTAATGTACGTAAAGCCTTTATTCCTCATCGTTCCATAGATGTGAAAGAGGAAGTGATACCAGAGACAGCTGATCTTCTTCAGATTAAGAACTTCCAATCAACAATAGAGGTTAATGATACTTCTAAATATTTCCCAAACCAAGAGCAGGTGTTGAAGATAGTTGATGCAGATAAAGGCAAGAAGCACTTAAAGGCAGAAATACAAACAACCATTGATACGCTTAAGGCGTTAGGCAATCAGGAGCAAACCATACAAGCATTATTGGACAGTCCCGATAGTTACGAGCCAACGGATAGCAACATCAATGACAAGACCTACCATTATCTACCTTATAAGTTCGACAGTAGTTTTGAAATTAGTTATTTTTCAGATTCTCTTCAAGCTATCATACGTGATAAGCAACTCGAGTTTTATTTCAATGGTGATGATAACCTGACCGATTTCAAAATACGTTGTTATAAGAAGCATGGTAAGAACTGGAGTCTGCTCGGCAATTACACGCCCGACTTCTTAGTGATTAGCAGAGATGAACAAAGGGCAATCAAACGAATACTTATCATTGAGACGAAAGGCGAAGGCTTTGCTGCCAAGTTTGCTGAACGCAGACAGTTTATGGAAGAAGAGTTTGTGAAACTCAATAACGAGCGTTTCGGTTACAATCGATTCAGTTTCTTGTATATCGAAGACACGATGACACCAGCCGAACAAGATATAAAGACCATTACAGCAATCAATCAATTTTTCAAATAAAAGAATTAATCATGGCAATCAAATATATTTCTTACGACCCTAATGTCCTCGAAGGACAAGCAATACTCGACAACTTTGTGCGCACGCGGCGCATTCTTCGCTATCGTGATAACAATAAAGTGTACGAACGCATTCAGCGTGGTATGCCACTCTACGAAGTAGAAAGCCAAGAAGTGGTGGGCAAGAATCCTAATCACAACCTCGTACTTCGCGGCGAGTGTCTTTCTGCTTGTGCTTATCTTAAAGAAAAAGGAGTGAAAGTAGACCTTGTCTATATCGATCCGCCTTTTGCCAGTGGTGCCGATTATGCCAAAAAGGTTTATATTCGTCGTAATCCAAAAGTGGCAGAAGCCATAGAGCAAGCTGAGACAGAGATTGATAGCGAAGAGCTGCGTAACTTTGAAGAAAAGATGTATGGCGATGTATGGGACAAGGAACGCTATCTCAATTGGATGTATGAGAATCTTGTTGCAATCAAAGCCGTTATGAGCGACACGGCTTCTATCTATGTGCATTTAGATTGGCACATTGGGCATTATGTAAAGATTCTTATGGATGAGGTGTTTGGAGAGGATAAATTCAGAAATGAAATAGTGTGGGGCTATAGAATACAAGGGGTAGGAAAAGAATTTTGGGCAAGAAAACACGATACAATTTTCTTTTATTCAAAGAATGACGATTATATATTTAATTCTCAAAAAGAAGTTGTTATATATGAGAAAGCGTTTATTGATACACTTAAAGAGAATCCTGATATGACAAAGATAAAGGATTCAGATATCAGTGACATTGTTAATTCGATAAAAAAAGGACAGCCGCTTAATGAAAAATACAAGAAGATCCTTTTCACAAAACATTATGCTAATGTTTATGTAAGAGATGTATGGGATTGCGATACTACAAAACCATTAATAAGTGGCTCCTCAGAATATGTAGGCTATTCCACTCAGAAACCTGAAGGACTTTTGGAGCGCATCATCAAGGCCAGCAGCAACGAGGGTATGCTTGTGGCAGACTTCTTTGGTGGTAGTGGTGTAACAGCTACAGTCGCCAATAAGTTAGGGCGAAGGTTTATTCATTGTGATGTTGGTATTAACAGCATTGAGACAACACGCGACCGATTGCGTAAGGCAGGGGCAGAGTTTGAGGTGATGGAGATAAAAGATGGGGTTTCGCTCTATCGCAACCCTGTACAAACAATGGACAAGCTAAAAAGCTTAATACCTGGACTTCGCAATGAAGATGCACTAGATAAGTTCTGGGAAGGAAGTATTCATGACACGAAAGAGGGTATGCTGCCTGTTTATATTCCAAACTTAATGGATAGTAGCACCCGATTGTTAGACACTGCTCTGATGAATCGCATTCTGAAAGAAGCAATGCCCGACCTGCCTGACGAAACTAAAAAGGTAATTGTATATTATATTGACATCACTGATATAAAGGAAATAAAGCTATTCATTAAAGAGCAGAACGACACGTTGATAGAAGTTGAATTAAGAGACTTAAAGAACGTGCTCGACAACGTTGTTGTAGAAGACGCTGCCGAGTTTGATGTGAAGGAAGTCCAGCCAGAAGGTGAGGCTTTCAAAGTGTGGCAAGTAAGCATCAATCGCTTCTTTAGCGACCGTGTGAATAAAAAGATAGAGGAATACAATCTTAAAGGACAGCAACAAGCATTGAAGAGCTGTAAAGAATTTAAGCCCATCACGTTGAGCGAAGAAGGACTGGAAACAATAGAGTTCATCAGCCTCGATTGCATTTCATCCTCCTCTTCTTCTCCTTGGCACAGCGACTCCGAAATCCTCATAGACCGCCTCGGGTATGTCCGTAAGAATGGTATTGATACCAAAACATTCTGGGATGGCACAATTACCTCCGACAACAAACCCCTCCGCCTCAAAATCAGAAACATCTGTGGGGATGAGACGATATATCAGTTGGGATGAAAACAAAAATAGAATTGTATTTTATGTCATTGGGATTATTATTTGGGTTATTATTAATCAAAGCAATAAATATTCCAATCTGTTTTGATGATAATGCTCAATTTATAGGTTGGGAGAAATTGAAGTCATCTAGACTTTTCCCTCTTTCTTATCTTTTTCAGAAAATCAGTATAAATGCGATATAGTTCCATCCCTCCCAACTGGTTTGTGTGGTATCGAACCTGTTGAGCACGCTCCTGTATGAGTCCATCCACGCATTAGTCCTTTCAATGCTGTATCTCTCCTTGTAAAGCAGCTCATCAAGTAACTCGTCATCTCTCCGCATACCTCTCCGCTTATTGAAGGCGACGTTTGGGAACACCTCCTGCTGATGGCAACCTCGCCTGAATAGTGCAGAGTCAAAACCGGTATCTGCATTGAGAAAGAGTCCCGATACGGACAGGCCTGAGTCCTTAATCCCTGCGAACAAATCCTGAAGAACCTGGGAGATGTTGTGAAGGTCGTTGTGAGAACCCGAAACAGGTGTGGACATGGCAAGTGGTATGCCTTGCCGGTCTGTGACATAGATGGCGT
>NZ_KV815009.1:0-1954 GCF_001814145.1 Prevotella sp. HMSC073D09
CTATCTATTTATTAGGGTGGGAAACTTTAGTTATAAACTTTCCTTGGCTTATACGAGAACTTTACATCTTTTATTCCGACATCTTCCTCATTCCGGCTTCTTATCCTATCGCCGGCTTGCAAATCTGCGGCATCTTTCCAACCGCTGTCTGTAAGGAAAGGATGTTCAGCTGTCGTCTCTATGATTTCCCCTTCCGTATACAGCTCTATGGTATGATCACTTTCACGGGACATCGTCCGGACGATTTCCTGCAACCCCGTTTCACCGGTCAGTTCGTTATACGACCAAACTTTGTCGCCGACCTTGATTTCCTCAATATTCTTCAGTCCGACATCCGTGTTAATCTTAGTCCCTGCGGGGAAACAGGCAAGCACGCAGATTTTACCCGCCGATGCCTTTCCTATAATTTTGTCGATAGACTTCGTAAAGGCCTTCCTCGCTCCTTTGGCCGTTAATTTCACTGCTGTCTTCAGCCCTGACTTCCCTACCTGTTTGGCTACGGCTCTGGCCGTATGCTTTGCCGCAATCTTGATGCCGCTTTTGGCCGTGCCCTTACCGAGAGAGGAGAGTGCGGCGGTTGCGCCAAATGTGAAAAAGCCAGCGACGTCTAAAGCCAGGAAAACGCCGTTCATTGCCATCATCACCCAATTGCCTTTCCTCCCCTCGCGGAGGGCACCGACAATGGAGCCAACGACGGGAACCATTTCTATGGTGTCAAGCCACCCCCATCCCGCATCTTCGTCTTTCTTAGCCCCTTGCTCTTGCAAGGCTTTGATGTCTTCCTTTGCATCCTCGGGCAACGGAATCTGGCCGCTGGTCACAAACTGTATCTTCCCACCTAGGCTGCAAGGCATCTCCGACCTGAACAGCAACGTTTCTTGTCCTTCTATACGCAGCTTGTAGGTCTTCTGCCATTCCGTACAGCCAGGAACGCAAGGCTTTTGCGTAAGACTGCAAATGCCGAACGTAGGAATGTTCACAAGCGGTTGTTTGTCGAGTTTATTCGCAACAAGGAATCCCTGTATCTTGACGTGCGTGTTGTGAGTAGGGAGGAAGAACGCTGGGGCGGCTCCCTTGTCGCACACCATCAGGGCATCCCTGACGATATATTCCAACTGATCTGCCATAACTTTCTCTTAAACGATGTCAGTGTCACTGGAAGACAATCTCATGCGCGATTCTCCGTCCATCTCAACCTCATCAGCCCTTATCTTCAAGTGTTCTTTCGTGTCCACCGACGAAATTCGAGAATTCAAGGAGAGCGAGTCGCTTTCAGAAGAAATGCCGGCCTTGGCTTTCAAGTCGATACTTTTGCTGTCCGCAATGATTCTGACGTCTTCCGTATCTGATTTCAGGCTGACGGTTTTGAGTGCCGCCATCTCAATAACTCCGTTCTTCGTGCCGTCTTTGCTCACGGAAGATGATTGGAGGCCGATCTTATTGGATGCGTTGAGCATGATGTTGGCGGCATTCAAGGTGATGGTCTGCGGAGCGGTAATGTTGATGCAGGACCCCTTCGTGTCCATATGAAAGACATTACCCTTGGCGTCTTTTAACGTTATCCCCCAATTGCCCTCCTCCATATCATTGAAAGCCAGTGTATGGCCACTCCTTGTTACGATTGTTTTGGAAGCATTTTCTTTTCCGCCTCCCTTACCCGTCCGTCCGTTGAACAGGCTGCCCATCACGTACGGCCTGTTGGGGTCGCCATGCCTGAAACCCACCAGCACGTGGTCGCCCACCTCGGGGATGAAAACGAAGCCGCGGTTGGTCTCAACCCCGTCGCGGCAGCCCCCGCCGTCGGGCGTCATCACGCGTATCCAGTCGGTGTGCATGTTGCCCGCCTGCCAGTTCATCCGCACCTGCACGCGGCCCTTGCCCTCCGGGTCGGCGTTGCTCGTAACGCGGGCCATCTGCGTTTCGGCCACGGCCAGGTCAACGTCGGGAAGGGGAA
>NZ_KV815010.1:0-4752 GCF_001814145.1 Prevotella sp. HMSC073D09
TTTCTATCGATTTATTAGGGTGGGAAACTTTAGTTATTTAGTTTATGATCGTACGCCCGTTCAGTACCCTGTAAAACAGCATTGATAAACTGATAATCACTCTCAGATGTAGATCCTTCATAGAATTTTGAAATATAGAGATAGTAATCTTCAGTGATATACCCGCCATAAATCATGGTTAATAGAGTATCTACCATTTCATTATTCATGGTCTTAGACTCATTTTCTTTGGCCGTGTACTCTTTGACGTATATCTTATTGAAAATCACACGGGCTTTTTCTCCCCCTATCTTTCTTAAGACTTCCCGTAAAGCAGTATTCTCGATTACCTTTATCTCCTTTTCGAGTTTCAGCCTTTCATCGTTACTCCTATTATATGCTTGTGAATGCTCATCAATGGCCTCATAATAGCCTATATCCTCCGTGACTTTCTTCTCAATCTCATCAAATTCGAAATTATAGGTCATACTGCCAATTTCCTCACGGTTATGGTCAGTGTAAGTATATCTATCAAACTCATCGTTAATAAACAGTTCAAAGAGATTATCCCTACTTGACACCTGTCTCAAGGTATAATCATAGCCGTTTTTTATCAGAGTCGTAACTTCAACCTGATCGTTTAGTTTTTCAAGGTATTGTTTTCTAATATTGATTATCTTCTCCCGTGCCTCATTCATACTTTGAATTGAGGCATTTGCTTTCTTCCTTATTTCCTTTGTCTCGTCTTCACTAAATAATGACTTGTTCTTAAAAATCGCATAAAACAATCCCTGCTTTAAATATGCCTTAGCAAAATCTTGTGGGAACAGGTTCTTATAAACAATAACTGCAAGCAGTTTTTGTTCGTAGTTCTCGTCATCACCACTTAAATGCGTCTTTAGACTCTTCTGGAAAAGCGTATATTCATTTACTATGTTCTTCAACTCACGCAGTCCCGTCACCTTACTCAACAACTGTTCCAGCACCGGCGTGTCTATGGTTTTAAATAGACCTTTACTCTTATACTGTTTAATCAGATAGTCGGTCACATTGTAATGATCCATCACAGGGACAACCGCAATAATATAGTCAAAGCATTTTGTCCTAAGCTCCCTGGTAAAGACATCATCCCTAATTGCATATATGAACCGAACAATACGCCTCCGCTTCTTAAACGTTTCCGACTCATTAATCAACATGTTCAGCTCTCGAATCTTCAAAAACAATTTGTCAGAATTATCTAATCGGTCTAAGTCTTCAAACAGTATATAATCATATTGGTTTTCTTGTATGATAAAGATAATCTCATCCAGATACTTATTGAATACGGACACATCCACATCTGCTGATGCTTCCAACTTAACACCATTTGCTTCAATTTTAATATTTCTGAATTGATTTAGCTTCAAAGCTGTTATTTTGCCAACCCAGAACAGAAACCAAACCAAATAGCCTACTGAACAAGCATCTGCTATAAGGTTAATCCACCATCCTACCTTCTCTCCAAAAAATCTATAATAGCCATCGTAGAAGCTATCAATTCTTAAAATGGAAGGTTCAAATGCTATAACAAAACAAGCTAAAGCAACAAGAATACAAATGATGTATTGTTCATAATTTCTCACGACCGGTTCGTGGATGCGTTTAAACCCAGAATGTGATATCTTATTTTTGTCGCATTTATACAGTAGATGCTGGACTATCTTGTATTCAATCTCATTTGAATTCTGATCTTCATTTTCAGAAGGTAGAGAAAAGGTTGACATGGAAATACGAAAGACTTTATTCGCTATTCCCATTTCATCTATACAGGTATTAGCAACAGAACTCTTACCAGAGCCATAATGACCGGTAATAGCAATATTCCTGGAATCGCTTTGCTCCAAAGCAAACTTCAGGTCATCCACGGCAAGGTGAGATGTGTCACCCGCAGGTATGTTACAAGGTGACAGAAGAGTTCGATATTCCTTAGGCATCTCTTCATCTTGAGCCTTACCCACTTCTTGTTTTTTAGATTCCTGTACTTTCATTCCTTAATCCACAACCTTTAATCAAAATAAAGTATTGAAAATCATTATGTTATCAAAATTGTAATTAGCAAAAGTCGACATTTTTTACAAACTTTCGCAAATTATATAGACAACCACCGTTCACCCTGCGTCATATTCCGTCCTTCCTTACCACCGTTCCTCTGTGGTTTCAGCATCCTTCGGATGTCTCACCCGAAGTTACACCTCTGTCAGCCATTTCCACACCGGCACCACGGGTATTCCCTCTTCCGTGCCCTCCTCATCATATGTAATCAGCAGACACTTCCAGTCCTCGTGTGCCTTGACATACTTCACCAGTGGCGGCAACTCCCTGTTGTAAGTGGTCTCATCCTTGATGCTGTAGGACACCTGTATGGCTAGCTTCTCGTCAGGTACTATGAAGTCTATCTCCTTGTCAGCATTCAGATAATACACATTCTCCTTGCCGTATCGTCTGAATAGTTCCACCGCCACCATGTTTTCCAGTAGCGACGTCTCTGAGTTCATCAAGAACAGATTCAGCAATCCGTTGTCTATAAAATAATACTTCTTTTGCGTCTCCTTCTCCGTCAGCTTCCCAATCTCATTCTCCATGGGCAGTATTAGCCAACTGTCAGCGGCATAATCCGCATAGTCTATCGTAGTAGGCACACTGATGGGTGACCCTGTTGCCACTATCACGTTCTTCAGCCTGTTATACGACAGCGGTTGCTTCACGCTCTCTGCAATCTTCTTAATCAGAATGTTCAACACCCTGTCGTTCTTAATGTTGTTTCGGGCACAGATGTCACCCAGGTAGATCCTCTGGTACAAACTCGAAAGCATAGCCCTTTTATTCTTGAATGACAATATCTCTGGCAGACCGCCGTAATAGAAGTACTCATTCAGATGCCGCTTTACTTTGCTTCTCTGGATAGTGTCATACTCCCAATGCTCCCTCAGTTCTACCTGCTGCGCTGCCAGATACTCTTTGAACGAATATGGGTACGCATCATAGATAAAGAACCGTCCGCCCAGCGTAGTTGCCACTTCCTTGCTCAACATCTTCGCATTGCTGCCCGTCACATATACCCTGTATTTCGCATCAGTCAACCTCCGCACGAACTTGTCCCAGTGCGGAATATTCTGCACCTCGTCCAAAAACACCACCGGCTTCTTACCATACAGTTCCAGATGGGCTTCCAGCAGACTGTTAAAGTCTTCCGTCTGGAATTCCGCCAGACGCTCATCCTCAAAGTCCACAAACAGAATCTCGTCCCATCCCTTTCCTGCCGCCTGCAGCTGACGCACGCGCTGATACAGCAGGTACGACTTACCCGCATGTCTCACACCAACTATCACATAGTTGCCATTCTCTTCAAAGTCTGTGGGGCGGTGCGTAATCACCGCCTCATCCACTTCGCGTTGCTTACTAATCAGGCACTGTTTGATAACATCTTTACTGACACCCATATAAATTATATTTAATAAGAATCGTACAATCTTATAAAGTTTGATTTACAAAGTTAGGTGTTTTCTATAAAACAAAATTGATAATCTTCGGTTATTTACAATATTTTTACACTTTTTATCGCGAATCATTATTTTCCCAGACCTATACTTGTGTTAGGGTTTGCCTATTGTATTTGGCATTGCTCTAAACACTTCTGTCAAATACGATACAATCCTTCTTCCACGTTGCCACTTTGAACTCTTGGAGGCGTCGAATTGTTTCTTCTCGTACAAAATGAAAGAATCAACTCCCTGGGCTGGATTATACTTGTATTTCTTCCCGGAGAAGTCGCAGATGGCAAGGAGAAACACAACAAAGGCAATATCTGGATCAAGATGGCGAGAACGGATGAGTGCCACCTTGATGTAGGCTGTGTTGTATTCGTGTTCCATATTGTTGAGTTATGAGGACGGTGTAAGCAATTTGCTGTTTAGAGGTTTAGCGGACAGCAATAATTGAATTTATGAAAATAAAATGAGGAAATATCAAAACAAATAACTACTTTTGCAACAATGCACTTTGGTTTGACAAGATAAATATCCTGGATTACGTTAGTGTCGATGGTGATATACAAACCAAGCTGTTTATGGAGCACCTTCTAATGAGGGTCATGCTATGGACACATAACATTTGGCAATAAGCTTATGAGCCTTAGAAAGTTCGTAAACCACATACATAATGTAATATCAACATAAGAATAATATCCACCATATTTTGACATCGCTATGGTAACTATCAATATCGAATATCTACCTTCTATCAATTATTCCTTAATCAACAACAGAATAGCTATATGTCGGTCTGTTGAAATCCTCTTCAAGCAATACCCCGACCTCAGGGAAGCCAATTCGCTTGCGCACTCCCTACGCATGATATTCTCAAAGAACACCGTCAAGGATGCGGCAAGGCTATCCTTGGCTCGATGGTACAACAAGGTCGACAACTCGGGCTTCAAGAGCTTCAACGTAATTGCAGCAACCTTATACGAACATTACGACGGGGTGCTCAACCTCTTCGAGAACAGGGCAACAAACGCATTTGCAGAATCCTTCAATGCAAAGATAAAGGCTTTCAGGGCGACTCTGAGAGGGGTAGCGGATATAAAGTTCTTCATGTTTAGACTTTCAAAGATTTATGCCTAGCCCCCACTAATCTTCCGCTGAGCCGCTTTTTTTACCCTAGTTGAAAACTCCTACACCTTAATAGTAAGCATCCATTATTCGCCGTCTTTTTCCGATATGTTTTGTTTCC
>NZ_KV815011.1:0-7116 GCF_001814145.1 Prevotella sp. HMSC073D09
TTCCTAAGAGGGAATTAACTGAATTACCCTATATTAACAGACAGAAGACAAAGGCAGACGGAAGGACTACCATTCTCTGCCGTATTACCATAGATGGGAAGAGTTCCGCCATAACCACAGGAGAGGAATGCCTGCCGGCAGAGTGGAACACCAAACAGGGACAGACTACCGACAAAAGGATAAACAAAAAGCTAACAGAGTTCAGAGAGCTTGTAGAAAAGACTTATCGGAATTTATTGACGAGGGACGGAGTGGTCAGCGTGGAACTTATCAAGAACCGCTTGCAAGGTATTGCCATCCATCCGACAACGTTGCTTGCCATGAGCAAGACGGAATTGCAATCCGTCAAAGAGTGCGTGGGTAAATCAAAAGCAGAAAGCACGTACCAAAATCTTTGCTATTCCGACAAGCTGTTATGCGAGTTTGTCAAGGATAAAGGTGTCAAGGATATACCTGTAACCATAATTACGGAAGATTTGTTTGAAGAATATCGTTTCTTTCTTAAAAAGCAAGAGCTGGCAGCTGCAACCATCAACCGCTATCTTTGCTGGCTAAGCCGGTTGATGTACCGTGCGGTCAGCCAAAGGCTCATTCGCTGTAATCCTTTTGAGAACACCAAGTATGAGAAGGAGGAACAGAAAACACGCTTTCTGCAAAAGAGCGATGTGGCCAAACTCATGGCTTTGAAAGTAAACGACAAGGAAGCAGAACAGGCAAGGCTGATGTTCATCTTTGCTTGCTTTACCGGCTTGGCCATTGCCGATATGGAATACTTGCAATATGGGCATATCCAAACGGCAGCGGACGGACAGAAATATATCCGCAAGGAACGACAGAAGACAAAGGTGGAGTTTGTCATGCCCTTGCATCCGATAGCCGAAGTCATTATCAAACATTACAAGGCCGAACAAGAGAGAAACGGAGGAATACAATCGATGAAAGAAAAAGGTAAAACTGAAACAAGAACAGATAACCTTGTCTTTCCCCGAGATTGCAGCCGAAGTGTGATGAGTGCAAAGCTAAGCATCGTGGGCAAAGCTTTCGGCATTAGAGAAAGGTTATCCTACCATATGGCACGGCATACGTTCGGCACGATGAGTTTGAGTGCAGGTATTCCCATAGAGAGCATTGCCAAGATGATGGGACACGCTTCTATTGCAAGCACACAAATCTATGCGCAAGTAACCGATAATAAGATTTCGGAGGACATGGACAGGTTGATTAGTAAATATCAAAAGGAGAAAGTAAAGGAGGAAGCGATATGAACACCAATCACAATCAAACAAAAAGAGACCACAGTTATCTTGAATGGGGTGATAATATGCAAATTGTTCGCAAGGGAAATGGTGATATAGCCATGATGGAGAGTGAACTCGTGGGGTTCTTCGGTGTAACGTGGAAGAAACTCAATTATCACCTGCAACTGCTTCTGAAAACATCTCATCTGCACCATGACGAAAGGGATGCTGGTGAGGAAGAAGTTTTTGTGAACGGACGACCAAGAGGCTATGCGCCGCTTTATCCGCTCTCAACCATCATTGCCCTGTCCTTTCAGCTGGACAGCACGGAAGCCTATCTGTTCAGAAAGTACATTTGCAGGGAAATACACCGCCCGACAAATATCATCACACCGATATTCTTAATCAGAAAGACGGATAGCTGATACATTTCTTTCTATTTCACCGATATTATCTTACTACATAACTACAAAGAGAGGTAATACAGTGAAAAGAAAAGGTTAAGCGTGTAGTCAGAAAGTAGAAATCGCTATTACTACTGTCTGACTACACGCTATCATGTTTTTTACAGGTTTTTCACTGCAACAACAGAAAACAGTATCGGTATCTTACCATTCTTTCCTGCTATTCTGAATGTTCCTCCAGTTAAGCAATCATATTCACAAACAGGTTGAAGGATGAGTTTATTTTTTGCCATAATCTTATGAACAAGGAAAAGAGTTGCAGGGCAATAGGATTGGTTTAAGGATAGAAGTGCTAAAAATGTAGATTTCATTTGGGGGATGATAATATTAAAAGTATTTCCTTAATATTTTTTGATTTCAATCAAAAAGCAAAGAGAATTTATGGGAAACTCGGGGTTGAAATCAATGAGGAGATTAAGACTCTCCAAGGCTGAAATATATTATGATGAAACACAGATAATTCCGAGTTTATCTGACTCAAAACAATAAAGCAGTTTTAGAAACAGTAAATCTATTTATTCTGTTTTCCGATATATCAGTCGACCCTATCCTTTCCACATTGTCTTATAGGACAATCATCTTGAAAGTTTCTCATATCACTTCGAGTTAAAGGATTAGTAATGTTACAAAGGTACGAATTCCCACGATGAAGTTAGCATAATATTCAGACATTATCTTTAATTATGTATTAGAACTGTGATTATAACAATAGCACAGCTATGTGCATATCGTCACAAAAAATTTAATTATCAATCAAATGAGTTAATTTTCTACCTCCAACTCATTGAAAATGGTAAAATTGAAAACGCTAATTAATAATTAATATTGTTAAAGTTTGAAGAGAAATATCTATCTTTGCACTTAAAATATCAAAATTATAAAAAGCAGACATACCATTATAGAGTAATGAATGCTAGTTTAAAATACAAACAAAACAACAAAATGATTATCATACTCAGTATACTTTTGGCCTTGCTCTTATGGAGTATTATACAAATAGCTTCGCTTACTCTTGTCATAAAAGAGGTGCGTAAGGCAAATTGGAAGGAATGGATTAATATAATTGTAGGATTTCTGAAGAAGCGTGCTGAGCGTAAAGTGTTCTACACTTTTATGGCAACAGAGGCAGCTCTTGCTGGTATTATACCTCAACTTCTGAGAGTTTATATTTCTGTCCGTTCCGCAGATAAAGAAATAACCTTTTGGGGGTATCTGTCCCAAAACTCTGAATGGTTGAGTTTTGGGATAGCAGTGCTAATTGCTATTGGTTATTTCCTATATCTTTGGCAATCTAATAAGAAAAGACCTGAAGAATGGCAAAGAATAGTTGAGGTTTGTCGTTTGATAGATGAAGAGCTTAATTTCATTCCCACTCAAAAGTGGTTTGAGAATCAAAATACCAAGCAAATTAAGAATTTAGATAAACGCTATTCTGAAAAACGGAATTTTCCATTTGAAGATATGGATTTTGCGTTGGCGTCATTGCACATTACTGATAAGTTCAAGCCATTATTTAAAAAGGATATAGGAAGGTTTAGGGATACATTGAGATCATTTATTAGGAATACAGATAAAGAACCATCTTACTCTGAAATTTTAGCTCAATGCAGACATCTTGTTGAGAAGATGGATAGCTTAAGTGGAACTGTGACTTCTTATCTTGAATTAAGAGAATCAATAAATGAATTCCTATCCGCATTTGACGATTTCTACTATAATTCTGAAAACAACAAAAGAGATGAAATCCGAACAAAAGGATATTCTATTCGTGAAGATGGATATGCCCTACAGAAAGTGCTTTCCAATAGATGGATTGAGTTTAAGAAATATCATATAATTATGGTTACGGGTGTTGCTGGTACGGGAAAGTCTCATCTCATAGGAGATATGGTGACCCAGCGCAAGCGTGCTCATGAACCGTCTATACTACTTTTGGGGCAACATTTTACGTTATCATCTGATCCTCTTTCCCAAATTCGAGAGTTATTGGATATCAAATGCAAAAAGGAGAAATTGTTGAAGCAACTCAATAATTATGGCAAGAGAATAGGAGAGCCTGTGGTGATATTTATCGATGCTATTAATGAAGGAGCTGGTGATGAATTATGGAGAAAATTTCTGTTGGACTTTTTGCAAGAAATAGAGTCCTGCGAGTACCTGCGTCTTGTTATAAGTTTCCGCATATCTGATCGCAAAAATTGGTTTTATGATATTGCTCATAATTCTGAATACGCAGTATATCAGCATCATGGATTCAAAGGACATGAAAGAGAAGCATGTGAGTACATGTTTTCGTCTTTTAGTATAGAGCAACCAACTTGGCCTGTATATGGAGAAGAATTCTCAAATCCTCTTTTCTTAATCAAGTATTGTCGCAATCATGAAAGAAGTCAACGTCCATTGGTTTTTACAAATTTTTGGACAACTATTCTAGAATATTGTGATGATACCAATCATGATATCGCAATAGATTTTAAGTATAACGAAGCCCAAAATCTTGTGATTAAATCCTTGCGATCTGTTGCAGAACTAATGGTTAAAACTGGTAGTCGTTGGAAACTTGAATATCAAGTCGTAATAAAGAGATTGGCTCAGGAAGCTCAATATACAAGAACACCCAACGATTTTTTTGAATTGCTGATAGATGAGGGTTTATTAAGAACGGATGTCTATAACGGTGCCACATATGTAAATTTTGGTTTTGAAAGGATAGGCGATTATTTTATCGCAGAATATCTGATTTCAAATGCTACAGCCAAAGAATGGTTCAAATATAATTGGGGAGATCTTTCTGAAGCTTTGGCTATTCTTGTTCCTATAAATAAGAATAGGGAGTTGATAGAGCTTGTTGAAGAAAAGGATAAAGAAAAGGCGTTTCAAGCATTTATTGAGAGTGCAATGTGGCGAGATAATTTCACAGTGAAAGGAGATGAGTTAATACGCAAAATAAAGGAAGCAAAAGAATACGGTTTGATGTTTGAACTCATCTTATCGCGTCCTTACAGAACAGATAAAGCTTCAAATGGATCTACTCTCTATGATATGTTATGGGATTTAAGTATGGCGCAACGAGATGCCATATGGACTATTTTAATTTCTGATCCTTGGTCGCATGGTAGGAAACTTATGGATTTGGCAAGATGGGGGGGCGAAGCCTCAAACAATACACTCAAATCAATAGATGAAGAAATAGCTAAATCATGTCTTGAAACTTTGGTATGGGCACTATCCACTACTTGGCGAGAACTAAGAGATTGTGCCACACATGCTATAGTGAATATTTTAACTCAGCATAAAAATATTCTCTTGCCAGTACTGAAGAAATATAGTTTCGTTAATGACCCTTATATTCAAGAACGGCTATGGTGTGCAGTCTATGGTTCATTACTCCTAATGCAAGATGATGAAAATAGCTGTACAGTTGCAGAGTGGGTATATAGTAACGTCTTCACTAAGAAACATATACCTGAGCACATTTTGGTGCGTGACTATGCTTGTAATATTGTAGAGTTTGGTCTTAGTAGAGGTTTGGATATAAACATAGAAAAGGAACTCATAAAAGTGCCCTTTACAGACGGGACTTTACCTTCTATTCCTTCAAACGACGAAATTACTGCAATGTACGATAGAGATTGGGAAACAATACCAGAAAAAGAACGAGACGTATTTAGGGTCCAGCACTCTATCCTATCGTCTATGGCACCAGAGCATGGAGTAAGAAGCTATGGAGATTTTGGAAGATATGTATTCCAATCTAATCTTGATGGCTTTGGAGAGAATGTAGAAATGTTATCGAATTGGGCCATACATATGATATTTGAAGAGTATGGATATGATCCTAATGTTTTTGTTCATTTTGATAAGAATAATGCTAGCCATAATCGATCTCATAGCAAAATTGAACGCATAGGAAAGAAATATCAGTGGATAGCCATGCATCGTATTATGGCTCGGATGATGGACAAACACCCTGACAAAGATTGGAGTAATGAATGGTCTGAACCTGTACGAAGAGCCAGAACCATTGATCCTACAATATATCCTGGATACAAGCCATTGCATCATCAGAGCAAATATAAACTTCCTAATTTTGATATATCGAGACCAAAAAGTGATATTAAATGGTTGAAAGCATGGAAGAATATGCCAAGGATCAAGGAGTATGTTCTTATGACCGATGAAAATGGAATTGAATGGGTGAATTTGTTCTCGTACAGCAAGTATGTGAGTGAGCCAGATGACGATAACGCTCTTATAAGAGATTTATGGACTTTCATACAGGCATATATTGTCAATAAGGAGGACTTGAGTACAGTGAGTGACAACTTATACCATATAGGAATTGAAGGACGTTCCTTTCATGAGAATGACGAAATTTACAATGTATTTACTCGCGAATTTTATTGGTCGGCAGTTTATAAGAATGCTGTAAGTATTCAGAACCATAAAAGAATACCTTTCTCTGTAGGACATAAGAACTTTGATGACATTATTATGGAACCTGCCTATTTGCAGTACACACTCTCACATGATGACGATGTATCATCCGAGGATTCTGTCAATCTGCTTCTACCTAATGAGTGGTTATTCAAGGGGCTCCAGTTGAGTTTTTCTAATGATGCTGGAGTATGGGTGAATGATAAAAATGAGATTGTTGTATTGGACAACTATATGTTCTCAAGTGGCCATAGCGCATTATTAGTTCGCAAAGATGATCTTCTTAATTATCTCAATGCTAACGAAAAAATAATGTTTTGGCCAATCCTAACAGAGAGGATGATTCGTTCAAGAGGGATAGGTTATGCCAAGCATGGTCAGAATGGTGGCTGTGTTTATATGGATGAGAAAGGTATTATACATCAGAAACTTAGATGTTATGAGCCTTCAAATATAGAAAAGAAATATTCAAAGTTTAAAAGCCTGATCATCAAGAAAATTAACACTTTTTTACTTTATCTCCACAAACACCATCTTATTTGGTTGTCAAAAAAATAAGAAGATAGAGCTATATTATGGTATAGACTATATGCATTTAAGAAACTCCGAAACAGATATTTCTGACAACATTTTCAATATGTCGGAATGGTTGAAGAAAGCTGCTGAAAGTAATAAGATTATCAAAAAAGAAGAGAATATTGAGTAAGTATCCCGCACGAGATTATAAGTATAAGATATTAACTAATTTGTTCATATATCAGGAAGTTGCTTAACGAATTAGCCCTATATCCTTATTGGAATTCTCTTATGGGACATTTTTAAAAGTCTTAGAGGGACAATTTTAATCCTCTAACGAAACAATTTTAGGCCTCTATTAAGCTACTGATTATCAGTAATTTACAAAGTATTCTTTTCGTTAATGCATATTGCTGCCTTTGCCTTTGTAATTCTCCTCCAACATCCTTTCCAAGTCCGAA
>NZ_KV815012.1:0-226 GCF_001814145.1 Prevotella sp. HMSC073D09
AAATGCTGCCTGGAATCCATTTGGGCATCATTTTGGCAACTCTTAATGCCTCTTTATCTAATGCAGGATGCACGCTGCGGGCTACTTTAAAATGCGTTAGTTCGCCGCTGGTTTCCACAATTACGCCGATAACAACCTTGCCCTTAACGTCCTTTGCCTCATCAGGCTGTCGCACTTCTTTCTTTAAAAACTCCATCAGTGCCTTATCTCCGCCAGGGAATTGAGG
>NZ_KV815013.1:0-15075 GCF_001814145.1 Prevotella sp. HMSC073D09
TTAAGTATGCCCTAAATTAATTCCGCCAACGGGTTAAAATAACAAGTAAGCGGTCTAACGACCGATTGGGGTTTAACCCAGACGCTAGAAACGAACTGGCCAACCCGTCATTTTGACCTCTCATCTACTCACCAACTTGTCTTCCCGTCAACTTCTCTACTCATCAACCTGTCTACTCGTCAACCTGTCTACTCGCCTACTTGGCTACTTACCTACTTGCCCACTCGTCTACATGTCTACCCGCCAACTAAACTTTCCATCTACTTGCCAACCTATTTTGTCCGTTTTTCAGTAAGTATTTTAACACAAAGACTGCCCTTTTTATCCACCAACGCCCCACCCCTTCGCAAAAAATCAATTCTCGCGAGGGTTTGCTTTGGTGCAGAAGGGGGCACTGCTCATACATGGCGACAAGGCATTAGGAGTGGTATTAATATGCAAACATTGCCCAATTAAGTGCCATTTGCACCCAAACACCCCGCATTTAGCACCAAAACGAAGTGCATTTAGCGGCAAAACGCAGTGCATTTAGCGGCAAAACGCACGGCATTTAGCAGCAAAAAGCAGGCTAATATGCGGCTAAACGCAAGACCAAATGCAACAAAATGCAAGACTAAATGCAACAATATACGGTAAGAGTTGGCACATAAAGCATTTCTTACGATAGGAAAACGCACCCGAAACATGCTAAAAAGCATCAAACCTAGTGGCATTTTGCCACTAAATGCCGATTTTGGTGATTGAAAAAAATGCGAGTCGGCAACAAACTAGAAAGGCTAAATGGTGCTAAATGCAGCCGGCATGCTCAAATTTGGACGAAATTTTAAACGCACAAAGCTGCGAATAGCGACTAATTACATGCTTTTCGACCTTTATTTTTTCTAGAATAGAGTGGCAAGCAGGGTGTGTTTTGTAAAATATATCGCAAGTTTGTGAGGTTATGAGGTTGTGAGGTTTTGAGTTTGTGAGGTTTTGAGTTGTCTGTCTTGTCAGTTTATAAGTTTATGAATTTATGGGTTAGTAAGTTTGTGTCACTATTCGAAGTGCAACACTGTTTTGCCATCGACAGATAGGGCTGAATTAATTTATTCGCATCTTTGTTTGATTTCTCCTGTGTGAGAGGAGTGTTTATCTTGGTTTTGTTTCAAAAAGGCAATCAATTCCTCTCCACTTGCAGAAATATTAAAAGCCAAGTCAATTTCATATTTTTTTTCGTTTTTACTTGTAAGTTTAAAGAAAATAAACTATATTTGCCAAATATCTAATCATTAAAACTGACCATTATGAACCTGACATCAATGACCATAAAGCGGCTTGCATTGTCGCTCCTTTTGCTTTTTGTAATAGGGATTTCAACTTTGATGAGCCAAACCTATTACGATCGAATAACAAATGTTCAGACCCCTAATGTGGCTAACCTTGGCGTTTATGGGGAAATACCCATTACGCCATTTACAGGTACTCCCAACATTAGTATTCCTCTCTATGAACTCAATCTGGAAGGTTTAAAGTTTCCCATAACCCTATCTTATCATTCAGGTAGTGTCAAACCCGATCAACACCCCAGTTGGGTAGGGCTTGGTTGGACGCTTAATGCGGGTGGTGTTATCTACCGAACAATCAACGAAGGGCCAGACGAGTACTCTGCGCCAGGCATTTTCTTTGACTATACTCATCGGGGATATTACTTCCAACATAGCATTCTAGATAACGACAGTTGGAACAATGCCGATTATCTGAAAGAGAGAGCAAGAACTACCTATACTACGTACTGGGATAGAGCACCAGATGAATTTTCCTTTCAATTCTTGGAGTACTCAGGTAAGTTCTGGCTCTCTGAAAAAGGAGAATGGAAGGTGCAATGTAGCAAACCAATAAAGGTAGAGTTTAATGGCAACTTTGTGGATCTCCCAAAAGATTTACATTGGCCTCCAAACGAAATGCGTCGTAACCAAACGCCAACGTTCGCAGGTTTTACGCTTATTGACGAAAAAGGGAATCGTTTTGAATTTGGATATACGTCCTCTGCCATTGAATATTCGAAGAAGTTCTTTAAGCAGGGTCTAGACATTTGGGTTGCCAATGCCTGGCATCTAACGGGTATTGTATTGGCGAATGGTCAAAATGTAAGACTAAATTACGAGCGGGGTGCTTATATAGACCAGCTTTACTCCTCGTACATGAGAGTTTTAGACCAAGAAGGGAAAAACCCCAAGTGGTCTTCATGCAATTCCTCTTTTGCTTCTTCGCAAGATATGACCATAAACGGAGTGCTTCTTTCGCCAGTTTATTTGGAATCTATTAATGGAGAAAATGAGGACTTGGTATTTAACCGTACCTTGTCTAACGACCTGCGGGTTCAGTCGTCTAAATACCATGATTACTTTACTTCCATGGAATTGTGGCCCGCATTCAACCTGTTGATGTATGATTTGAACCCAGAACAAAAGGAAGATTTAGATGGATGTCTTTCCAAACTGAGATGGTACAAACTTTCAGACATCACCGTTGAACGTAAGAACGGATACCCAAACATGCATCTTGTACTCGACTATGATGAAAATCCTAATCAGCGACTCATCCTAAAATCTGTAAGAGAAAAAGACATGCAACATGCAAGGACCGCTAAAAAGTATAGTTTTGAATATAACCGTCCCGACATGTTGCCCCCATACCTCTCTAATGAGACAGATCATTGGGGATATTACAATGCACGCGAAGCTAGCATAATGGATTTAGACGGCTATTATGCAAAAAAGGAAGCTAATCCTAACTGTGCCTCATTGGGATTGCTCACAAAAATAACCTATCCTACTGGTGGTTATACGCGCCTGGTGTTCGAACCACACCAATATTCTAAAAACTTAAAGCTAAACCGTTGGGAAGGTTGTTTTACAGAAAATGTAGATAAGTATGCAGGTGGTGTCCGCATAAAGGAAATATACTCCTCACCCACTGATAGAGCGGAAGACGAAACCTTAGTACATCGCTATTATTTCAGTAAGTCAAAGGATGGACGGTCTAGTGGTGTATGCGGTGGACAGTTTAAGTATTTCTACCGTAACAACACGATTAAACCTTTTGGCAATAAAGGCTCTAAGCGAGTGTCCATATTCACTTCTAGTTCTGTCCTTCCTGCTTGTGCCAATAGTCAGGGTACAAGCGTAGGTTACACGGATGTGATTGAAACAAATGCTGATGGCTCTTACCAAAAGTACCACTATACCAATTTTGATAATGGACATTTGGACGAACGTTTCGAATGCAACATGCAGCAAGGGATGGAAAATAACGAGCAGTATGCCAACAAAGGGCAAGAGCGAGGACTGTTGTTGCGTAAACAAAGTTTTGACAACACGGGTAAGCTGCGTCAAGATGAAGACATAAGCTATGTGAAAAATAAGATAATCGAGAATTATGTGCGTGCGATGAATGCCAATTGTTACAATATCTGTGGGGCCGAGGCTGGTTCTTATGGCGAGGGCGTATGCTATAAGATATACACCTACTCAATGTTGCCAGCCACACGCCGTGAAGTGTTTTTTGAGAATGGCGACAGCCTGGTTAAACAGTTTCGATACAATTATAATGCTCGTGGAATTTTACAAGAAACCATTACCACTCTACCAACGAATGATAAGCTACGGCATTTTATAACATACGCAGAAGACATGAAGGCTACACCAACTTATGATGCCATGGTGAAACGCCACATGGTGGGCGTACCCATCGAACAGTTCACGTTTAGAAACAGTTCACTCGTAGATGCCACGTTAAATACGTTCAAGCTTAATATTAAGAATAGCTGGCCCGTGCTTGATAAAGTTTACCACGGAATGTTCAAATTGCCTTACTCCAAAACCGAACCTGTACGTTTCGATGGCGAAACCGTTCCACAACGGTATGGTGAGGCCGAAATACAATTCAACAACTATGATGCTAGCAACAACTACCGTGAAGCCATCGGTAAAGGAGGTAGGCGCGTGGTGTTCTTTTGGCAAAAGGGGTTCAAACAACCTGTGGCAATTTTTAAGAATGCTCAGAACAACAGGGACACAATATATGAAAAGCGTGTAAACCGCGTATGTAAGGGACTAGCTGTTGAGTGCAAACCATACGCTAAAAAAGAAATAACATTTACTACAGAACAAGAAACAGAGGTGGAAGTAGAAATGTTTTTCCCCGAGAGTGATAAAAAGGACTTCTTTATGTATGTTGGCGTAGATCAGCATACTGTGAATCTGCTTATCGACTTTAGGCGCGATCCCCAAAACCGTGATAGATATTATGCAAAGCTGGGGCGAATATCTGCAGGTAAACACACGTTGCATGTAGTGGTAGAGTATGTGGGTAAAGAAGGGAAAGCTGACGAAAGTGGATATTCTGTGTATGCAAAAGTAAATTGTTATTATACGGTTATAACTTCACTTCCACCACGCATTGTAGGCTATAATAATGTTTTCTATGAAGGGTTTGAGCATGGAAGAGGGAAGAATACTTTCCCTGGTGGTTTTCATAGCGATTGGGGTTATCGTGGTCTGTATCGTGCACGTTTGGACATCGATCCGAAAAAACGGTATTTTATCGATTATCAAGTGTACCACAATGGGGGCTGGCAGTATAAGTGCGCTCCATTTACAGATGGAGAGTACATTATAAATGAGAACAACGAGCCTATTGATGACATACGGATATACCCAGAGGATGCGGAAGTGATGTCATTCAATTATGATGGAACAGGGCAAATAATAAGTCGAACTGACCAACGAGGCTATACCTATTCTTACGGATACGATGCCTTTGGACGATTGGTCAGCGAACATGATACGGATTGGAATACACTGAAAAGTTACGAATACCATTACAAAAATCAGGAGGACAAATGAAAACGATTAGGCATTATATATTTAATTGGCAAGCAACGTCGCTATGCCTTGCAGCATTTCTTGCAATCCCTTCTACAAAGTGCTTTGCGCAAGACAATACGCGGAGTTATGTCAAGACAAGCGTGTATGTTAGAGAGAACACAAATGAAGGGCTAGACAACGTACAATACGTTGACGGCCTTGGCCGACCTGTGCAGAATGTGCAGCTTCATGTTACGCCAAACAAAAAAAATTTGGCCGACAGGATAGAATATGATGTTATGGGGAGAAAAAGCAAGATTTGGCTGCCCATACCCACCACGGCAGACTATGTAGAAACTGCCGATATGGGCAACAAAGATGACTATTATTGGGACACTGCTCCATTTGAACTACGCGCATACGAGCCATGGCAGAAGGGCAGAAGGACAAAAAGCATAGGGCCAGGGCGGGCGTGGGTAGGACATCCCTCAGTATCATCTCTCCATACCAACAAAAGCAGTGGTGTACTAGCTTGCAAAAAGTATACTGTGGATGAAGCCACTGGTACATTGAAAGAAGAGGGTCTCTTTCCCAGCAACCAACTGCTCGTGCAAAAACTTACCGATGAAGACCGAAATGAAAAGTATGTTTTCGCCGATGCTGAAGGGCGACAGTTGCTGGTGCGTAGAGTGGATGGAAACACGTATAGCGACGTATATTTTGTACACGATCTACGCGGCAACATTCGCTACGTGCTGCAACCCATGTACCAAAAGCAGCCCAGTATCGACAAGTTTGCCTTTCGTTATCTATACGACGAGACCAACCGCTGCATCGAAAAGCAATTGCCTGGCTGCGAGAAGATTGTCTACGCCTACGATGCTGCCGACCAGGTGGTGATGTCCCAAACAGGAAACCAACGTCGAACAGGACATAAAACGTTCTATCGATACGATGCTTTGGGGCGTAACACCCATGTGGTGGAGCGCGCCGTGGGCAACGACAGTCTCGTAACAATTAGAAAGTTTTACGACGATTATAGCTTTCTCGATCAACAGGGGTTCAACAGTCCATGTTTTAAAGTTAGTGCACAGCGTGCCCAAGGCCTGCTAACAGGACGCGAAGTGGCAGTATATGGTTGCGACAGCCTTTTGCGCGAGGTGAATCTATACGACCGCAAGGGTAGACTTACCCGTCAGATACGCACCAACATGCGGGGTGGATATGATGATACGAGTTATAAATACAGCTTCACTGACAAACCCGTAAGCAAACTTATGGTTCACAGCACTGCAAATATGCCTACACTAACGCAACGCTACGAATACGAGTACGATCATGCCGACCGACTGGCAAAGGTTACTTATAGTCTGAACAATGCTGAAAAGAAAACGTTGCGCGAAATAGATTATGATGAGTTGGGAAGAGTGCACGACGAGCGTACGGGGGATATGGCGGAGCTGGCCCGAACGATCAACTATAATATACGGTCGTGGCCTATTGTACGCTATTGCCCTTTGCTTGAAGAAAAGATTTGTTATGAAGATGGTTACCCCGCACGCGTCGAGTATATCACCCCTTGCTACAGTGGAAATATTTCAGCTTATGTCTCATCTATAGGGAAACCTGCGAAAGGCCGTTTCGAAGAAACAAACAACATAAAGCGATGTTTCCGTTTCAACTACGATGGTCTTTCTCGATTGAAAAAAGCGGAATATGTTGAAAACGATAAAGCCAATAACCACTATGATACTAGCTATAAGTATGATTTGCAGGGAAACTTAATCACGCTATGGCGCAATGGTGAGTATTATTATGACATGTTTGGCCCAATAGACTATGTTGAGATGAAATACAACGGTAACCAGTTATGTAAGGCTAGTGATAGATTTGGTGATCCGCGTTTCTCTAATGGTTTCCAATTTACAGATGGATCGGACCGAGCGGAAGAATATACATACGACGCCAATGGCAACATGACTGCCGACTTAAACAAACACATCCGCAAAATAAGCTACAACACACAAAACTTACCGCAAGACGTACGTTTTGACGATGGCAGCAGCATTGCTTACCTCTATGATGCCGACGGAAACAAGCTGCGCACCAGCTATGCCATAGCCTCGTATTCCGAGAGCATGCCCGTTACACAGGTGATGCACGGCAACGTTTCTTCACAAGCCCAACAACCATATATGGCACGCAACAGCATCGACTATTGCGGCAGCGCGGTTTACGAGAATGGTAAGCTGGCCTACGTACCGATTGATGGTGGCTACATAACCTTCGCCGACAGCACGGCAACATCTGCCCCCACCTTTCATTATTATGTTAAAGACTATCTGGGCAACAACCGCCTTGTTGTTCGCGACGACGGCTTTGGCGAACAAATGAACCACTACTACCCCTTTGGTGCTTTAATGGCTGAAAGCACTCAAGGTGCAGCCCAACGCTATAAGTATAACGGCAAAGAGCTAGACCGCATCCACGGCCTAAACCTTTACGACTATGGCGCACGCCAATATGATGCTGCACTAGGACGATGGACTAGCATTGACCCATTGGCCGAGAAATATTACGACATCTCACCCTATGCGTATTGTTTGGGGAATCCTATTAATCATGTTGATTATGAAGGAAGTAAGGTCGTGACTGTGCTTTATGTTGATGATGGAGCTGTTCCTACGTGCTATTATCAAAGTCCTAAACATTTTGCTGACGGAATGCGTATACTTGCGCGAACTGAATTTGGGAGGAAGATTCTTGCAGATTTTACCCCTAAAGGTAGTTATATATTTGGGGTAAAAGGCAATGGGAAATATGCGGACTTTAAATTAAGAATACAGGAAGACCAGTTTGTTGAACATTTAGAACGACGTTCTATATTCCATAAGCATGATGGAACGTGGATACAAGCTCAGACCACATTGCAAGAAGGCAACGACGGGAAACCTGAATTCCGAATTTTATTCGACATAAACTATTCGCTGGAAGAATTAATTGAAACAATTATTCATGAATTTGCTCTTCATCTGTCAAAGTATGAAAAGGTGATATCTGCATATAAGAGGAATGGTTCGTATAAAGATGCCGAAGAGGAATGGAATCGTTCGCCTGAGAAGATAGAGCACCATGATTTAATTGATGGCAAACGGGGCAAGAGACTTCCAGGGACAATAAATTATGAGAAAACCAAGGGGGAAGTTATAAAGAATTATCCCAATTTTAAAGACACATTTGAAGATGAGATGCGTGGGTATGAAAGGAGATATTAAGGTGATGCCGGGGTGTTTTATCGGCTTAGTTTTACTTGCTTTACTTGTTGTTGCTTGTAAAGAAACGGATGGTAGCAGGGAGTATTACCCACAGTTACCCGTAACCTCCTATGCGCTTAAGACCAACGGAGACACGTTGAATGTTGTAGAAACGGATGCCAAAGGGGGAAATGGGCGTGTGTGGAAACTGTATCTTAAAGGTGATGAATACTATATGGAGTGGCTTGGCGTGGAGATGCTGATGATGTCTACCCATCAATTAACCGATTCCTTATATGCAAACTCGATGAAGTATCAGCAGTATCGCGTGTGTATAGAGCGTATGAACGACTCGCTTTTTGCCTGTTCGTTCTATCAAGACATACCCACAAAATGGCTTTTGCTTAGAATGTATTATGACAAGGACTATAATCTTACCGCTATACAGCGAGAAGAGGCGTTTGTTGATTATGAATGTGAGCATTGAATTTAAAGTTTGGTTTCTGAAGAGTTTTACCATTGCAGCTATGCGTTCAAATCTGTGTGTAGAAACGATTACAGCACAGGTAAATGCCATACAACGAGTAATTCGAATGTTTAACAACCGAGAAATATGGAAAGGAAGGGTTTAATAAAGATATTGATGGCTATCACTACGATTGTTGTTGTGCTTGTTTCTTTTATGAGATACATGGAAAAAGGTGATGAGCTGAAATTCCACTTTTCTCCTGGCATTAAATCATACATATTGAAAAGGCAAGGAGATACGTTGAAGGTTATAGAGAACAATGGTGAACAAACACGAAACAGCGTGTTTGTTATGTATCGTAAAGGCAACGATTTCTATTCGCTTTTGCTTGGCCGCGAACGGCTGGTTTTGTCTAACCGATTAACGCTCGACACCATATATAAGAACTCTCTCGTGGGTGCGGAAGTAGCTCTTGCGGTAAAGCAAGAAAAAGATTCACTTCGTTCCGCTTTTATTTTTGTGTCGGGTGAATGCAATTTTCCTCGGATAAAGCTGTTTTATGATAAAGAATACAACATAAAGAAAATACAAAGCTATGAGCTCCTTTTAAACTATGCGCCAGATTAGGGCGAAGTATTATGGGATGTCTGAGTTCCAGGACCGGATAATGAAACCATGTATGGTACAGAGGATAACCCCTATATCTAGAGAGGCTGTCATGTCTAATGCCTTTCTTGATGATTATATGGTTAGTGCCGAGAAATATGCGAAGCATAATATAGAAAAAGAAATTGGTGGAATAAATTATCGCTTGCATACAAAGGTTATGCCTTATGCACTGCAAAAGATAATATTAGACACCTATAAATAAGACATCGATAATATGAGAACAAAAATTATTGTATTTCTCCTTTGGGCCAGTCTGCCATGCTTTGGACAGGTTGCTGTTGAACTTGATTGTATTTTTCGGAGTTATAGAGTCTTTGGGCGAGTGATGCTGGAAGTATTCGGCTCGGATAAGATACAAAATATGATAGACTCTGAGCAGAGCATTGGCCTGTGGCTGAATGTAGACAGTTTAGGTTATGTAATAAGTGTTCAAAAGGGTAGGGGAAAAATGCCTAAACCGCAACTTGGCTTAATGGTGGATATCCTTAGAGCATATTTTAAACGGCATGCGGTGCAGTTTCCAATTTGCTATGCGTTTGAGGATAATGGACTTACGTATGAGGAACAACTAAAAAACGCATTAGATGATTTCCTAGAATCTAAAAATAAATTCACCATGGTATACTTTCCCGGAGAATTGTTGACTTCTTATGAATTTGATAAGTTCCGTGGCTATAAGGGTTCAAAGTTCGATTATTTGTTGTTGAAACTATACGAGCAGGAAATTCCGATTAAGAGGAAAATAAGTAAGGGTAAGACAAAGGACGATTAGAATGATAACACGCGGTATCACCCACATCGACTACGACTTCCAGCATGATCCCCTGCGCATGCTATCATCTACACACTACAGTCAGTCCTTATTCTTTACAGAAAATAGTATTAGACACATATAATAAATAACACAATACAATATGAAGACAAAAATTTTAGCAATGTTTTTCTTACTGCCTCTATTCTGTTCGGCACAAATCACTATGGATGATGATTGTTTTGATAGGAGTAACAGGATATTCGCAAAAGTAATACTCGAAGTTTTTGATACAAGCTTCGTCCATAAAATGGTGGATAATGGTCAACGTTTTCTCCTTGTGCTGAACGTTGATACTGCTGGGTATGTGCTAGGTGTGCGTAATGGGTATGTGCTAGGTGTGCGTAATGGTAGAGGCAACTTTCCCGAAACCCAAGTAAAGGAAATGACGGATAAGCTCAGAGAGTACTTCCAAACTAATATGGTACAGTTCCCCCTTTGCTATGTCCTTCAAGACATAGGACTATCGAGTGAGGACCAATTAAAGTTGGCACGTAAGATATTTAGCGAAAAGAAAGAGAGGCTATTCGGTGCAAATTTCCCAGGAGGCTTGTTTTTTCCTTATGAAGCTGATAAAAGGAAAGGCTTTAAGGGTTCAGAGTTCGACTATTTGTTGCTGAGAATAAGCCAGCAGAAGATACCGATTAAGAAGAAAGTAAGTAAAGGTGGGAAAAAGGACGATTAGAATGATAACGCGCCACATCACCCACAACGGCTGCGACCTGCACAACAACCCCCAGCGCATACAGTTTGCCAACGGCAACGTAACCAAGTATGTTTATTCGGCCGCAGGCGAGAAACTCCGCGCCATACATTATACGGCGGTGGCGAACACACACGTGGAGATGGGTCAGGTGTATGCCGACATCGAGAAACGACACCTGGCCGTAGACTCCACGGACTATCGCCTGGGTGGCAACGCCGTGTTTAACAACGGCAGTTTCTCCAAAGTACTGTTCGATGGAGGATATGTAGAGCTTGTTGCCGTCGACATGCCCGGCTCTGGTTATAACATGCCGATAGTTAAGCCGTGGAAGCCACCCTTTGGTGGTAGATGGACGGGCGACTTGGGCGGAGGAAAGAAGGGGCCGACAGTATATTCTCTGCAATTTAGGTATTTCAACCGCGGCCACCTGGGCAACGTTCGTGAGATGGTTTCAAAGCCGGGCGAGGTGAAGCAGGTAAACGCCTACTATCCTTTCGGCACGCCTATCCATGCCCTTGGCACCAACGAAAGCCAACAGCTCTACAAGTACAACGGCAAAGAGTTCGGCGACTTTCATGGCCTTAACACTTACGACTATGGCGCACGACAATATGATGCTGCACTGGGACGATGGACAAGCGTAGACCCGATGGCGGGAAAGCATCCCGAGAGTACTCCTTATGCGTATTGCGATAATAATCCTATCAGATTTTTAGATCCAAATGGAATGGAGAAAGCAAGAAATATTGCAAAGATATGGAAAAGGAATAAATGCAAATTTAGAACTAGATTTATGAACAAACAACGATTTATGCGCGTTGCCTTGGCAATGACCATGGTGTTCGCCTATGGGATGATAGCGCATGCCCAAAGATTTAATGCGGTAGAGAAGATGCGCAACGCCTATCGCGCGGACGATAGGATGATGGGAAGACAATTGTTGGTGGGCGATGTAGCGTGCCTTATCAACGATAGCCTTTGCGACCTAAGCCGAACGCAGGTGGCTAACGATCGCTATACCTGCCGTTATGAAAAAGGCCCAAACAATGACGTGATTAGCCGATTGGAGCATGGCACACGCTATTTCTTCGAACACAAGGGCGACAGCTTGCTTATTATGGGGTTTGAAAACCATTTGGCAAAGATAGATTACGACCTACCCGAGCTGTGGTTAAAGTTCCCCATGCACGCTGGCGACAGCCTTTCGGGACTGTATCATGGCTGTGGACTATATGGCGAACAGTGGAACGTGAGGAAACTGGGTGATTATAAAACGTGGGTAGAGCTGTGCCGAACAATGGTATTGCCAGAAGGCGACACACTACGCAACGTGTTGCGCCTGCATACTCAACGACAGGTCTGCACGCTCAATAGTCCAGCGAGAATGCCTGGCGACAGCCTGCCACACTTTACACCCGACAGCATTCGCTGGCATTTGGCCAACAACAAGGGCGTGCTTGTCGAAAACGTTTATCGCTGGTATGTGGCGGGGTGGCGTTATCCTATACTAGAAACTTACGTTACGGGTGGCACGCAGAGCCAAGCACCTTTGTTTACCACAGCATTTTATTATTCGCCTCGCGAACAGGAATGTCTGTCCGATGACAATCCAAATACGCTTATCCGTAAGGCTGTAACCCAACAAGAGGTCAATGGCAACGCACTCGCAGATAACGATAAGGATCTTGACTATAAGGTTTCGGTAGACAGTGAACGCAAAACGATACGCCTGACTTACAATTTGGAGCGAGAAACCCACGTTCGGCTTATCCTCTCGGATAATGCTGGCATTGTTTACAAGACTTCAGAACGAAAGGACGTACCAGGCAAAACACATGTACAAGAGATAGGGTATGGTACGCTCCCACGAGGACGTTATGTGTTATATATCAATGCGAATGGGAAACGCTACGCAGAGAAATTTAAACACTAATAGCCTGTAAAGTCTAAAAGTTCACAAAAGTCAAGTAAGTAAGGACTATGTCTGTCTAGAATGGGGTAGCAGACGAAGTTAATTTTATTAAGCAACTACCTGGAATTGAGAACCAATTCGGGCTTATAGCATCTATTCTTCGCCTGCCCCTGCCTTTTATCTCTCTAAGGTTTAAATTTGCCGCAAAACAGAGGGCGATACGAGAAAAAGCTGTATCTTTGCTGCAACAGAACATTCAGCAAGCATCTACTTGGCCACAGCATAAGGGCAACAAGTAGCCGCATGGCCTTTTGACAAAGCATAAATAAATAATGAAAAAGAAACTTTTACTACTATTACTCCTAGCGGCAAATACGGCCTTATCCACATTCGCCATCAACAAAAAGCCGTTCACCATTCCAGAGGTTAAGGAGTGGAAAGGGGCAGATGGCACGCTCGTTCTTTCCGGTCGCATCGTGTGCAATGGTGCAGAAGAAAGGCGGGTTGCACAGCAACTGGCCGACGATTATCGGCAGATGTTCGGCACGGCACTTACCCTTGCCCAAGGTAAGGCGCAGAAAGGCGACATCGTGCTGAGCCTTAAAGCCCCCAAGACGTTGGGCGAAGAAGGCTACACCATGTCGATACACGCTCAGGCCACCATCGCCGCCGCCAACCGAAAGGGACTTTATTGGGGCACCCGAACCCTGCTGCAACTGGCCGAACAATCCGAAACGCGCGCGCTGCCTTGTGGTTTTGTCAGCGATGCGCCCGATTATCCGTTCCGCGGCTTTATGCTCGACTGCGGCCGTAAGTTCTTTTCCATGTCCATGCTCCGCCAATATGTACGCATGATGGCCTATTACAAGATGAATGTTTTTCACATCCACCTTAACGACAATGCCTTCCATTGGTTCTACAACGGCGATTGGAGCCGTACGCCTGCTGCCTTCCGCATGGAGAGCAACCGGTTTCCCGGACTGACAGCGCGCGACGGACACTACACCAAAAAAGACTTTATCGCCCTGCAAGAGCTGGCCGACAGCGTGGGTGTAGAAATACTTCCCGAGATTGATGTGCCCGCACACTGCTTGGCATTGACGCGCTTTCGCCCCGATTTGGCGAGCAAGGATTATCCACCCGACCACCTAGACTTGCTCAATCCCAATACGCAAGCGTTCTGCGACTCGCTCTTTACCGAATATCTTGCAGGCAACAACCCCGTTTTTCGCGGTAAATACGTGCATGTAGGAACCGACGAATATTCGAACAAAGACCAAAACGTGGTGGAGAAATTCCGTGCTTTCACCGACCATTATATCCGTTTGGTGGAAAAGTTCAACCGTAAGGCGGTGGTGTGGGGCCAACAAACGCACGCCAAAGGCACAACCCCCATCAAGGTGAAGGATGTGTTGATGTTCTCGTGGTCGAACGATTACTCCAAGCCCGACGAGATGATGAAGTTGGGATATAACCTTGTGAGCATCCCCGATGGTCAGGTTTACATCGTGCCGAAGGCCGGCTATTACTTCGATTACCTCAACACGAAGAAGCTTTACAACGAATGGACACCTGCCAACATCAACGGCATGAAGTTTGCCGAACGCCATAAACAAATAGAGGGTGGCGCGTTTGCCGTGTGGAACGACATCGTTGGCAATGGCATCAGCGACAAGGATGTGCATTATCGCGTGCTGCCCGCACTGAAAACGATGGCCACCAAGATGTGGACAGGTGCCAAACCCACATTCGCCTACGATGTGTTTGCCAGCAACGCACGCGCATTAAGCGAGGCTCCCGGCATGAACTACGCAGGCTATTACCCTGCGGGCATGGTGTTGCAACAGCCGTCTGTTGTCCCCAATGCCGTGCAGAAGATACCGCAAATAGGCTGGAACTATCGTGTTAGTTTCGACATCGAGGCGCAACAAGAGCCTCGCGGCACCATCCTTTTCTCGTTTGGCGACACGCATTTTTATCTTTCCGACCCCATTGCCGGCAAGATTGGTTTCTCGCGCGACGGCTATCTCAACACGTTCGACTACCAATTATTCCCTGGCGAAAAGGTTCGCATGGCCGTTGTTGGCGACAAAGAGAAAACTTCTCTTTACATCAACAACCGCCTTGTGAGCGATTTGCCCGTGCGAAAGATGAATTTTGGCAAGCGCGGCGACATGTATTACATCAGCACACTGGTGTTCCCGCTGCAACAAGCGGGTAACTTTAAGAGTAAGATAACCAACTTAAAAGCAGAAAGTTTGGAATAGCGGGGGGCAAAAAAGAGGGTACGGTGCAGCATGCTTTGGCGCAACGTGCCTCATCAGTGCGGCAAGTTAACATGAGTTGTTTATCCTGAACTGTAATTTAAAAACCTTCTTTTCTCGTTCCTCGAAAAGTGCGTTTTCTC
>NZ_KV815014.1:0-379 GCF_001814145.1 Prevotella sp. HMSC073D09
GCCGTGGATGGAAGATGGGGTTACATGCGAAGTATGTGATTACCGACAGTTGGTTCACTTGCGAACAGCTTATGGCATGCGTCAGGGGCATAGGTAAAGGTGCAATGCACTTTGTCGGACTTGCAAAGATGGGGAAGACGAGATACACCGTATCAGGCAGGAAGAAAAATGCAGCGGAACTCATTGCCACCTATGAACGCGAACGGGGAAAGAACTGCCGTAAGTACAAATGTCGATACATTCAGCTCAACGGCAACTTGGGAGACATACCTGTTAGAATCTTCCTCATCAAGTATGGTAGGAACTCCTCATGGAACGTCCTGCTCACCACGGACACCACGATGTCTTTCGTAAAAGCCTTTGAAGTGTATCAGATCAG
>NZ_KV815015.1:0-457 GCF_001814145.1 Prevotella sp. HMSC073D09
CTTACAAACTCATCAACTCACATACTCATCAACTCACATACTTATCAACCCATAAACTTATAAACTCACAAACCCATAATCTCCTCAACTCAAAAGTTTAAATTATTATTTTTTATTTTACAATACCGTTCCAATTTTCACTCCGTTCTAGCGAAAATTTAGGTCAAAAAGCAGGTAAATAGCCACTGTTTCTAGCCTTTCACGCCTTCCTCTTTGTCTACTTTTAAGAACAAAGCCTGCATTTTGCACCATTTAGCCTTTCTAGTTTGATTGCCAGCTCGTAATTTTTCAAGCCCAATTACTCGCTTTTAACCCCTAAAATCCCACTTTTTAAGGGCTGTTTTGCCCTTTTTAGCCATGCTTTTAATGGTTCGAAGGGGTTTTGTTTATACTCTTTCAGTGGATATTTATGCGCATCGCATTGCATTTAGCAGCATTTTGCACTGCATTTAGCACC
>NZ_KV815016.1:0-305 GCF_001814145.1 Prevotella sp. HMSC073D09
AATTAGTTAGATATTTACTGAATATCCCTATTTAGTCATGTTTGGATAGATGATTTTTGGCTTAGAAAAATCCTCCAAATAAGCGCAGTTACGAAGATTATATGGAGTGTCACCTTTATCCGCACGAGTGGAGATTCTGTCCCAATATTGGTCTAAATACGCCTTTACAACAGGATAATCGTTGATGTCAATGCGTGGGAGTTTGTTTCTAATACCATTGTGGGTATTGATTAAGAATAATCCATTGTCTACATAGCCATATCTCTTTATATCCCTGCCCCTAAGAATCGGTCGTATAAGTTCAG
>NZ_KV815017.1:0-8084 GCF_001814145.1 Prevotella sp. HMSC073D09
CCGCCTTTTTTCATACGAAAGCCCTGAGTGCGAAGACTGCACTCAGGGCTTGTTCGTTTTTGGGAGTTGGTGAGGGTTTAAGTTTGAGGGCTGGTGAGTAAGTGAGTTTAAAAGGTTTTGTGTTTATAAGTTTGTAAGTTAGTGGAATTGAAAGTGCATTAGTTTGTGAAATTATAAGTCGATGCGTTTATAAATGTCTGAGTTCAGGTTTCAAAATACCGAAAAGGCTTGTTTGTTTTGCCGTGTTTTCTTCTTTCAAGCAAGGCTTGTATGGATAGTTCGTGTTTTCTGTTCTACTCTTCCTTTTTTTGCTTAACTATCTGCTTTACAGCATGTTGTACAATTTTTAAAGTACGGTTTTTGCATTAAAAGTTTGGCTACATCGGTTTTATTTCGTAACTTTGCATGCGATAAGAATAAGGATAAACCCTTCCCCTTGTTTCGGAAGAGCTTATTCGCTAAGGTATCTAACGGGACTGAGATTATTCACTTAACTTATTTCTCATAAAGTAATAGTCGCGGGCAACAAATGTGCTATAATCAGATGGCTTACATGCTCAGGTCTCATAAATAAAAAATTATGGAGAGATTAAAGAGAATTGTATTTTTATGTATTACAATTTTAAGTTTACTGCCGGGCCTAGCCCTTGCAACATCGAATGAGGATAACACGGCGGACAACAGCGTGAACTGGGAGCCGGTTATGGATGCGATTATTCAGGTGGAAAGTGGTGGAAACAGATTCGCCAGAAGCGGTAAGTCTGTTGGAGCCATGCAAATAACACCGATATGCGTTAGAGAAGTCAACTTGTATCTCAAACAATTGAATATCAAGAAGGCTTACACACTTAAAGACAGGTTTAGCGTTCAGAAGTCGAAGGAGATATTCCTTCTCATTCAAAAGCGTCATAATCCACAAAACAACATTGAACGGGCCATACGCGCTTGGAATGGTGGATTGAAATACAGCAATAAAGGGACGCAACGCTATTACGAAAAAGTAACTAGAGCAATGAATAAAACTACTTAATGCAGTGATAAATGCTCTAACATGCAATAAAAGGGGGATGAACGATTTATTTCGTTTGTCCCCTTTTCTGTTTCACACTGCTTTTATTACCCAATGCGTAGCCCATTTTGGGGTCAGTCGTAAAACCCAGTTGCAATCCTCCTCCTTCTCAGGCACATAATTTTGCCTTACACAACTTTAAACCCCAGTTGAAAACTCCTACACCTTAATATATACGCGCGCGAGGGCGAACACCTCAACAAAACCTGTTCTGCAAACAGGGGGCACCGCATAAACGTATTTTATTAGGCTGTAATAATTATTTCTTCCTATCTTTTGGCCGTATCTTCCAATTGTCGTAACTTTGCTCAAACAAATTATGCACACCCAACAAAAGGCGTTTGCAAGGGCGTGCATTAAGTCGGAATAGGGCCGAATACAAACGATAAACAATCAATTAAATAAACCAACATTATGTCTGAAAACAAAAATTATCTAGTGCCTATCGCATTCTTAGGCCTGATGTTCTTTTCTTGCGGCTTTGCGTTAGGCATCAATTCGCTATTGGTGCCAGTGTTGCAAGAGTCGCTCAACGTACCATCGGCTGGTGCCTACCTGCTTATTGGCGCAACATTCATTCCCTTTTTGATATTCGGTTATCCTGCTGGTCAATTAGTAAAGCTTATTGGCTATAAGCGTACAATGGCCGTTGCGTTTTTGTTTTTCGCCCTTTCGTTCGGTGTGTTCATCGTTTCGGCCAGTCAAGAAAGCTTTGTGTTGTTCCTCGTAGCATCGTTTTGCTGCGGAACGGCCAACGCATTTCTACAAACGGCCATTAACCCATACATCACCATTCTTGGTCCCGTAGAGAGTGCAGCCAAGCGTATCAGCGTTATGGGTATATGCAATAAACTGGCGTGGCCTATCTCGCCGTGGTTCATCACATTGGTTGCAGGCGAACATCTTACCGTTAGTCAACTAGATAAGCCCTTTTATATCATCATCGCCGTGTTCCTTGCACTTGGTGTTCTGTCGTTGATGGCTCCGCTGCCTGAGGTGAAGGCGGCAGGCGAAGACGAGAGTGAGGCATCAAATAGTGCCGAAGATGCTCAGGTTTCGCAATATGCCAACAGCAAGAAATCTATTTTCCAATTCCCTCACTTGGTGCTTGGAGCCTTTGCCATCTTCTTTTATGTGGGTGCCGAAACCATCGCTTTGGCCACGCTTATCGACTATGCCAAGGGCCTTGGCCTAGAAAATGCCGAAAATTATTCGTGGATTACGCCTCTTTGCATTAGCGTGGGTTATATATCTGGCGTTGTTCTCATCCCCAAATACATGTCGCAGACCCGTGCATTGCAAGTATGTACCATCATCGCCTTAGTGGGTACGTTGCTTGTTGTGCTGTTGCCTGGTGCTTTGAGCGTGTTTAGCATTGGCATTATCGCTTTGGGTTGTTCGCTGATGTGGCCTGCATTCTGGCCTTTGTCGATGCAAGACTTGGGTAAGTTCACCAAGTCGGGTGCATCTGTTCTTACTATGGGCTTGATTGGTGGAGCCGTTGTAACGGTTCTTTTTGGACTTCTTAAAGACAACTACGGCCCACAAAACGCCTATTGGATTTGCCTTCCCTGCTTCCTCTACATCGCTTTCTTCGCGTTTAAAGGGCATAAGCTGAGATAAAGTCGTTAGAGTTGACTAGTTGACAAGTTAACAAGTTGTAAGTGGACGATGAATGATGGTCGAGAGCCAATAATTTTGGAATATATCAATAGAAAGCCTGTCTTAACATCATGATATTAACTTATCCAAAGAGGCACTCGAAACCCTCTTCATTGGTTTCGGCACAGCAAGGGGTGTGAGTCTTATTAGACTCACATCACTTGTGTGCCGATGTTCACACGAGAATTAAACATCTATTCCTACGTTCATGTTCACCCTACCGCAACCTCATTGAATGACAATAGAAGGTGTTTAGAAAGAAAGTGTTCAAAACAAGCGTTGTTGAGCGAAAGAAGAATTTTGACGATCATTGATGAGACTCTTCGAATACCGTGGAATAAAAGAAGGAGTTGGTGTCATTTCTAACGCTCATTTTTCGATAGACTAGTTCTAAAGCTATTTCTTTTGCCTATAAATAGATTTAAAATGAAAAAAGACAGCTGTATTTATATTTTCATTTGTTGTTTTAGCTTGTTATGGTAGGGCAAAAATGGAAATAAGGAATGAAACTTGTTTTAAAATTAAAGCTGCAGATGATGCCATGCGATGAAAAGTTGAAGATCTCATATTGTGATGTTCGAATTTTAGATTGTCTTTCAGTGAAAAGATTATCCATGCGGAAATTGAAGAAGGTGATGGCGTATATGTTTTTCGTTTGTTTGAATCTGGCACTGGATCAGAAACTACGAGTAAACAAGTTTGGTTGATATTGAACGCCAATGATAAGTCGTTAAAAGACGTAGCGTTAGATCCAATTAAGCCAATCCACTTAAAAATAATCCTCAACTTTTGTAATATAAGCCGTTGTTTGGACTTTAAAATAACACACTAATATGAGATAGTGTTAAGACAAACAGTACCATTAGTAGGTGGTGATGTAGTTGTTAAAGAAAAGGTCTTCCATATAAACAATGGCAAATTTGTACAAGGCAGGAGAAATGATAAATACGGATGGTTAAAATGAGCTAGACTAGCCACTCGCGTACTCAATGCTCATCAAATAACAATTGCATAAAAAATTGGGTATAAAAAAAATTATGGATACTCTTTATAGATACAAATTCTCCAATGTCTTAACTTATCCTCCATATGTATCTGCGATATGGGTAGGGGTATTCATCATGTTCGGTTATTTTATAATCAAATTCTTTTGCCCTACCGAATATTATAATTGGTGGATCATGTCTTGCTCCTTCTGTGCTATTGTGTATATGTGCATCTATTTGTTGCATAAAATCTGCAATAAGACCGTACTTGTGGGGTATACCAAGGAATATGTCGTTTTCCAAATAGGAAAGAAAGAAAAACGTTATAGAAAAACAGATTTATTAGGCTTTTATAGTCTTGATTATATAAATACAAGTCAATACAAAATAGCGATACAGTTTGTATTTAAAGATGGTTGTAAGTTAAGCCTGTTTGAAGATAGTCCATTTGAAAAGTCAGAAGAGGTCAGACTTCAAAAGAATGAAAGTCTGAAAGAGTTTCTATTAACTTCAACCCATTATTTTGGTTTTAAGTTACATAAAAGAGTTAAATGGCGAAGTAGGCTCTCCTCATTGAATTATGCAGACACCTGGTATACAAAATAATGGTGAGCGCAGCAGTCTTATGATTTAAAATCAAGAAATAGTGGGATATAAATTAAGGTTCACAGACATAACGACGCTACGCCCATATATGTTTGCTGTTGGTGGAGCTCTTTGGGGGGTAGTTGCATGGCTACTTATAAATTACGTCTCCCACAATCTCCTTTTATTGGCGAGCTTGTTTTTGTACTTAGGTGCCGCTTACGTGTTAATTCTGCTAGTGCGTATGTTTTATAATCAAACCAAGCCCATCAAAAAAGTAAAATGGCGCACACGGACTAATATCTGTAATGTATGGTACTCCAAATAATTCCATATACGAGTTTGGAACAACGAAGAACACCATTCTTGCTGGTTGCAAGGGGTAAACGTCATTCCGATATACCTGTTGCGATTTGAAAACTCGTCAACTTATCAACAGGGGGACTTCAAGAATTTGTTTGGTTTTCTTTTTCTTGTTTTTCACCTTGAAGTTGTCCTGACCTCAGCTCACAAACTCACGTACTCGTCACCACAAAATTAAATCTGGAATTAATATTTAAAAAGGCGTCGTGCTTTCGACATTTTCTAGCGAAAAGTATGCTTGCAAATTATACAATTAGCCGCAAATCTCAGCATAACGCAGCTCTTTATTTGTCCCTCTTTTGAGCGTGTCGCCTGCATTTTGCATCATTTAGGGTTTCTAGATGGTTGTCAGCTCGTTTGTTTATGTTCTTGGTCAAGCCTTCTTCCTACCCAAACGCGTGCCAAAGGTTGTCGTCGGGTAGGGGAGCCTCAACGCAGATCGTTTCTTTAGAGACGGGGTGAACAAACGAAATCTTTCGAGAAAGCAGGGAGATACTGCCATCGGCGTTGCTTCGCCTTGCTCCATACTTTAAGTCGCCTTTGATGGGACAGCCCATAGCGGCCAACTGGCAACGTATTTGGTGGTGTCGGCCAGTCATCAGTTGCACTTCTAGGAGCGTGTAGTTTTCGGAGCGGCCGATAACCTTATAGCTAAGTATGGCCTTCTTTGCACCTGCCACTTCGTGGTTGTGGGCATAGCTCTTGTTTTGTTTTTCGTTGCGCGTGAGCCAATGTACCAATTCGCCCGATTCGTTTTCAGGTGGCGACTGTACGATGGCCCAATAAGTCTTTTCCACGTCGCCCGTTCTGAAAAGGGCATTCATGCGGCTTAACGCCTTGCTTGTTTTTGCGAATGCCACAAGCCCCCATACCGGCCTGTCGAGCCGATGAACCACTCCTAGGAACACGTTCCCAGGCTTGGCATACTTTTCTTTGAGGTAGCTCTTTACGATATCTACAAGTGGCACATCGCCGGTTTTGTCGCTTTGAACTATCTCTCCACTATGTTTAGAAACGATAATGATGTGGTTGTCTTCGTAAACAGGAATCATGATATCTAAGGATTGGGTGTGTATGGGGTGGGCAAGGTTCTCGGTTCACAAGTGCACTGGTAAATAAATTGACCGATTGTGTTGGCAAACTTGCCATTGTTTGCTTGATTTAAAGCTTGTTCTGAAATGCACAAAGGTAACTTTTAGAACGGCCTTAACCGCAAACGTTGGTTCGGCGAAAGGGCACAACGGCCTTTTCGCCGAACACGAATGCTTGTGTGTAATTACGTATTCATACCGCCGTCTACCTGGATAACCTGTCCGCTTACATAGCTAGATAGGTCGGAGGCGAGGTAAAGCGCGCAGTTAGCTACGTCTTCAACGGTTCCACCACGGCGCAAAGGAATTTGGTTCATCCATTCTTTACGCACTTCTTCAGACAGCTCTTGCGTCATGGCCGTATCGATAAAGCCAGGAGCAATGGCGTTGGCACGAATGCCTTTGGGACCCATTTCTTGGGCTACAGACTTGGCCAAGGCAATCATACCAGCCTTAGAGGCGGCATAGTTGGCTTGTCCGGCGTTGCCATGAACACCTACAACCGATGCCATATTGATGATGGAGCCACCACGTTGGCGCATCATTACGGGGATGACAGCGTGAATGAAGTTGAATGCGCTTTTGAGGTTTACGCCGATAACGGCATCCCATTGTTGTTCGGTCATGCGTAGCATAAGGCCGTCTTTGGTGATACCGGCGTTATTCACGAGGACGTCTACCGAGCCAAAGTCTTCTTTCACCAGTTTAACAACCTCTTCGCTTTGTGCAAAGTCGGCGGCGTTGCTGGCATATCCTTTGGCTTTAACACCGAGAGCGGCAATTTCGGCCTCGGTAGCCTTACCGTTTTCGTCGATAACCAAGTCGGTGAATGCGATGTTTGCGCCTTCTTGTGCAAACTTCAATGCGATGGCTTTGCCAATGCCGCGGGCTGCACCCGTAACAAGGGCAGTTTTGCCTGTTAATAATCCCATTTTGATTTTATTTATGTTAGAAAATACATTGATTTCGTTAGGCAAAGGTACAAACTTACTTTGACATGGCAAAACAATGTTTGCGCCTGTTGCCCGTTAGCCGTTTTAGGGGCTAGTCGGCACTGTGGATGATTTCGCGGTTTACGCCTCCGCTTTGCTCACGTAGTATGAGCGTGGTTACACCGCCATTATAATACATTTCAACCGTTGCCTGTCGGTGCCCGATTTTATAGGAAATGCCAATTAGCCCGTTCTTATCCACGTCCACTTCTTTGCTCTTCGAAGGAAGTTTTGGCAACAGCATCTCTGCATTGTCGATGTCTCCTCTTCGTATTGTTTCTTGATAAAGAACTTGCATCGATGACGTTTCTGTAAACAACTTACTTTCAATTTGTGTCATCCCACCATCCTCTTCTGTGTACTTCGTAGTCGTGTCGGGGGTGACGGAACGTTGTGGCGGCGTGCTGTCTTTCACTATTGTCGCCGTTTTGGGGGCATGTACGATGGCGGGTTTGGTGGCGTGGCTTTGCACTTGGGGGCTCGATGCCGTGCATGCAGCCATGATTATGCCCACGAACGAAAATAATACGGCGGCTTTCATTGCTTATTGATACGTTTGCCCAATGCGCCATACACCACTTTTGCCACCAACGGCTTGCTGGCCTCTTCGGTTAGGCCATGTCCCAAGCGGCCATAGATGAACGGCACTTCAAGTCCTTTGATACAATAGTGTGTGATGTCGGCCACTAGTTCCACGTTGTCGATGTCGAATTCACCGTCGGCCTTGCCCTCGGCATACACCTTTCTAAATAGTTCAATCTCGTCTTCGTCGAAGTTTTTGCGCATTTTCTCCACGGTCCAGATGTTCCTGAAGAACTCTGCACGTAGGTTTCCGTTGCGCACCACCGTTTCTTTTATCATGCTTAGGTGGGTGTAAATCAGCTCGATAATCTTGTCTTGCGGACTGATTTTCTTTGCGGCCACCTCGTCTAGCTTGTCAGATAGGCGTTCCAGTTCGGCTTCAATCACGGCATAGTACACGTCTTCTTTCCTATTGAAATAGGTATAGAGCGTTCGCCTGCCCTTTCCCGATGCCACGGCGATGTCGTTCATCGTGGTGTTTGCCACGCCGTTGCGTGCGAATAGTTGGCGCGCCACGTCCACTAGCTTTTGTCTTGTTTTGGAAATGGACATCTTCGTTTCCTCCTTTCTCTAATAAATGCTTGCCGCAGGTTGTTGCACACGGCTTAGTTGATGTGCAAATTTATCGTTTTTTTGTCGAATGAACAAATTATTGGTTTGTTTTTTAGAGAGAGGCCGCCTTGGCTTTTGATATTTCTTTAACTTGAAAGAATTTATAATCTAAAGTTTCCCACCCTAATAAATAGATAGAAAA
>NZ_KV815018.1:0-579 GCF_001814145.1 Prevotella sp. HMSC073D09
ACAAGGCAAATACACGATTGCCGCCAAAGACCATACGGGTAAGACACTTTTGAATGAAATCATGATTTCCAATGCCGACATGGCCGATGTGCCCGAGTTGCAGGACGTACGTTTCGCCCGCGGTGCATCTCGCGATTACCACCTTGACACCAAGGGCGATTACACCTGCCGATGGAAGAGCCCGAAGGGTAGATACCTGAGTGGCGAGAGCGTTACGCTGGACGAGGACGGAGCGTACATCCTCGAACTGACCAACGCCGAAGGTTGCTCCACCACCCGCACGCTAAACGTATCGACAATGGCCAAAGACGGTTTCGCACGCCACGACGTGTCCCCAAACCCCACGGCTGACGGCAACGTTGATGTGCGCGTGGAAATGTCCGAGTCGCTCCCTCTTGAATTTAGGCTGTATTCCCCCGATGGCGCCCTGTTGCAAAAGGAGACGCGCACAGCCGACACCTATCACGCCACCCGTTGCTATCTGCCTATGAATGGGACATACGTACTTGAGATGAGTAGTGGCGAGAGCAGACAAACCGTCAAACTCATCAGGAAATAGGCGATAGGGATATATTTTAT